>JBGQHF010000094.1:0-12491 GCA_041497835.1 Terriglobia bacterium | reverse complement strand
AGCTCTTGCGACTAGGCGCGCGCGCAGCGGTTATCGAAACGCCCACCAGCGCCGTCAAATTGAAGGCCTACGGCATCTCCGCCGACGAGGCCAAGCGACGCGCCGCGGACGCCATCGGCTACGCAACGAAAAACGGCGTCAAGGTCGCCTTCTTCACCGTGGACGGCACTCGAACGGAGCTCGAATCGCTTCGCGGCTTTTACCAGAATGCCCTGGAAGCGGGCGCCAAAGAGCTCGTCGTGGTGGACACAATCGGCGTTTGCGGGCCGGAAGCGGTAGAGTTCCTGATGCGGCAGGTCCGCGGATGGGTCGGCGAGCGCGTGCCGCTGCATTTCCACGGGCATGACGATTTCGGGCTCGCCACGGCCTGCGCGATTGCCGCCGTGCGCGGCGGAGCCGAGTGGATCCAAGGCACGATCAACGGCATGGGCGAACGCGCGGGAAACGCGGACCTGGGGGAGATTGCCCTGGCCTTGCGCGGCCTCTACGGCGTGCCGGTGGCTCTGGATCTGAAAAAGATTCGCAGCGTCTCCAAGCTGGTCCGTCAGGCCTCAGGATATGCCCTGGAACCCTGGAAGCCGGTCGTCGGCGAAAACCTCTTCATGCGCGAGAGCGGAGCCGTGGCCAGCCAGTTTCATATTCCCGAAGCCATCGAACCATTTTCCGCGGATCTGGTGAACGCCGATCGCCGGATTGTGCTTGGCAAGAAAAGCGGAATCGACAGCGTGGCCATCAAATGCCGCGAGATGGGGCTCGACCTGAGCGCGGAACAACAGCAGGCAGCCCTTGCCGCCGTGAAGAAGCTGGGCACGGAAAGCCGCCGCCTCGTCACCGACGCGGAGTTTCGCGCCATCGTCGATCGCGTGAAACAATCCGCGTAACCGCGCTCCACTCCGAAAACGCGTCCCTACTTTTTGTGGAAGTGCGGAAGCACCTTCTGGCCGAACAGCCGCGCTTGCTCCGGACGGTTGTCTCCCCACAGCTCGAGCATGATGTGCGTGCATCCCGCGGCGCGATATTCCTCCAGCTTCTCGATGCACTGCGAAGGCGTTCCGGCAATCGGGCAGACTTTTTTCAGAACGGAATCGGGCACGGCGCGCGCCGCGGCTTTGCGGCCGCCCTGTTCCATCGCTTCCGCTATGGGGCGAATCTCTTCGAAGGCCAGACCGGCGCACTCCAGCAGCGTATCGGCAGAGCCACGAATATTTTGCACCTTGTTGGCGAGGTACATCGCCGCCATTTCCCGCGCGCCTTCCTTGGCGGTCTTGGGGTCCTCGCCAATGCTGCCGACGATGACGGAACCGAGGTCCAACTTTGCGGGGTCCTTGCCGGCATTGCGGGCGCCCTCTTCCATCATGGCTCGGGAATACTTCACGAAGGCGGGCGTCGTGATGCTGGCGGTGAGAAGACCGTCCGAGTGCGAACCCGCCAGGCGCTGCAGGACCGGGCCGGTCGCGCCGACGTAGATGGGCACGCGCCAGCGCGGAACGTGCGCGTCGGCTTTCAGCGCCGGCGCGGAGGCCTGAAACGCCTTCCCCTCATACTTCACTTCCTGCCCGGCAAACATCGCTTCGATAATCTCGATGCTTTCGCGCATTACCGTGCCGGGACCAACCTCTTTGCCTTTTTCTCCCTCGCCGATTTCCTTCATGAAAATCTTGGACGCTCCTAGACCCAGCAGGAAGCGGCCCTGGCCGGCGGCTTCTTGGAGGACACGCGCTTCCATGGCGATCTGAACGGGATGTCGCGTGTACGGCGAGATGATTCCCCAGCCGATGACGATCTTCTTCGTCTCGCGCGCGATGATGGCCGTCACGGAAGTCGAAGAGCGCGCCTCCATCGAATGTTTCCGCCACCAGGGATATGCTTCGGCGAGCCAGAAGGTATCGAAGCCCGCCGCGTCACACGCCTGCGCCATGCGCACGGTTTCGTCCAGTGGCTCCATGCTGAGCTGCAGAACGCCTATCTTGAATGGAACGGCCATGAGTCCTTGTTTCTCCCTTCGTCAGTCCAACGCGACAATACCGGCCCCAAATCCCGTGGCTCATCAATCGAGCGGCCCTATGCGGGATCCGTCCAAGAATGCTCCAGGCCCTTGATCAACTGCCAGACAGCGCGGTTGAGCGGCGTGGGGACGCCCATCTTCTCGCCCCAGTCGGCGATCGCGCCGTTCATGAAATCCACCTCGGTCTGCCGCTTTGCCAGAATGTCCTGCAGCATGCTGGCCTTGTGCTTGCCAGGCGCGTTGGCGCCTTTTTGGACGAGCGACCGCGGATCGCCGTGCAGCGCGATCCCCAGGGCTTTCGCGACGGCCTCGCCTTCCACGATCAGGGCATCGAACAACGCGCCGGTAGGCGCGAAGCGCGTGGCGGCGCCGTGATGCAGCAACGTCAGCGCTCCGACGGGGTTGGTCGCGGCGTTGAAAATCAGCTTGGTCCACTGCGCGCCCCGCGCATCTTGCAACGGGATCACATGAAGACCGGCGCGATTCAGCAATTCAGCAAGCTGCTGGACGCGCGAGAAAGGCGTCTTCGCCGGCTCAAACGGCCCCATCCACGTGTCGCCGTTGATATCGAAGCCGACATGGCCAGGCTCAATCACATGACCCGCGGGAAAGGTCGTGCCGCGGATCACGTAACGCACATGCTCGGCCAGAATCTCCTCATTGCCGACGCCGTTCTGAACCGAGCAGACTGCGCTGTTTTCGCCGAAGAGGTGGGCCGTCTGCTGGATCGCTCCTCGAGTGTGCGTGCTCTTCGTAGCGACGATGCCGAAATCGCAAGGCGGGATTTCGCGGGGATCCGATGTCGCGTGAAGCCGCGCGGTGAACTCCGCCGCGCCGCTGATGCGCAGCCCCTTGTCATTGATGGCGTGCGTGTGCTCTTTCGCGACGTCGTAGGCGTGAACTTCCACGTCCGGAAGCTTCGCCAGGTGCGCGCCGAAGATGCTCCCGATGGCGCCGCAACCGACGATGCAAATCTTCGTGCTCATGCGTTCTTCAAGGCCTCGGCACCCGCGTAGAATCTCCACGGAACGCTGGCCAGGCATTCTCCTTCGGTCTTGCCAACGCGATAGGTGTCCTGCGTGTACAGGCAGACTTGGCCGTCCTGGTCCACAACCTGGGGGTGGAAACTGAGCACCATGTTTTCTTTCAGCTCAACGTGAGAGTTCGCGCCGATGGCGGGATGCTCGATCATCGTCACGCCGATGGAATGGCCCGTCAGATGGCCCAGGGAGAAGCCCGCCTTCGCAAAGATATCCGCCGCCGCTTTGTGGACGTTGCTTGCCAGTTCGCCCGCGCGCATTTTCTTCCGCGCAGATTCCATGGCGTGCGGATAGACATCGCTCATCGCCAGCGTGCGCGGGCTGACGCGCCCGCGAATGAGCGGGCGGGAAAACTCCACCCAGTAGCCCTCCGCCCCGGCGATTTCCAGGGAATAGAGCAGCAGATCATCGGCTTTCACCGCGCGCAGTGAAGGAACCTTGAAATGCGCTTCCGCTTCGCCGCGAGTCCCGCTGAGCACGATATTCATCATGCGGGGGCCGGCGCCGCGCGCAAAAAACCGCTCGACAGCGGGAGCCATGATTTCGGCTTCGGTCTTGCCCGGCTTGTAGGCATCCAACAACGCACCGAAGCCGTCGAGGATGATCTCCATGCTGTCCCGAACGGCCACGAGCTCTTCCTTGCTTTTCACCGCCCGCGCCATGTCGAACTGAAAATCGAATGGAACCAACTTGAAAGAACCAGACTGCAGCTCGCAGTAATCGCGCACGGCCATGACGTAGTCCATGCCATGGGTCGCGATGCGCTTCCAGCGCTTGGCTTCGGCCTGCTCGCGCAGCCACTGGCCCGGAATTTCGGCCCAGATATGCTCGCGCACCCAGGGTTTGCTCTTGTCGCCGATCCAGCGGGCCTCGCGGGGAAATACCAGGACGGGATCGCCCTCCAGCGGAATCAGCACGTAGACGTAGCGGTGAACAATCTCGAAGCCCGACGTGTAGCGCACCGCGCCTTCGAAGCCGGTGTATTGGTTGCCGCAGAGAATCAGAGCATCCACACCCTCCGCCTCCATCGCAGAACGGATGTTTTTGTAGCGGCGTTCGATCTCTTTCTGACTCGGCATGGCGCGGCGTGACTCTCCTCTCAGTGCGCGCCGCAGATTTCGGCGGCGGCAAGCGCATAGATCTTAGTCGTGCTGACGAGGGTCTCGATGGCCACCTTTTCCCCTTCCGCATCGCGGGGGCCGCTCGAAGGCCCGTAGTTCAGAGTTTCGATGCCGTAGCGAGTCATCACCGACGCATCCGAATCCCACAGAACCGTCGCGTACTTCGGCGCCGTGCCGAGTACCCGCTGGTGGCACGCTTCGATGGTCTTCACCAGTTCGTGATCCTTGCTGATCTCCGCGCCCGGCACGGAAACGTAAATCTCGTGCTCGATGCCGTAGTCCGGGTGCGCTTTGCGCAGCTCGAGCACGAGCTGCTTGATGGATTTCCTTGCTTCCTGGAGCGGCATCGTGGGCGGCACGCGAACGTCCAGGAACACATCGGTGCGGTCGGGAGTGCGGCTGACGCGCCACGGGAAACCGCCGCGGATGCAGCCGACGTTTACGACGCCGGGCTGGCCATCGTAGGCCGCCTTCTTTTCCCACGCGGCGATCCAGGCGTAAACCGCGCCGAGGATTTCCTTCATTCGGAAGACAGAGCTGTGCTCTTGCTTCCCGCGCGTGAACGCCGTATGGACATAGTGGCCGCGCGTTGAGATGCGCGCCCAGACCGAGCCGTAGTGGCCGAGGACGAGCTGCAAGTCGGTCGGCTCGCCGAGGATGCACATATCCGGCGTGACCCCGTGATTCACCAGATGGTGCGTCCCCACGCCATAGCCGCGATATTCCTTGCCGACAAATTCATCGCTCCACTGCGTTTTCTCGATCTCGCCCGCGACCGCGGCAATGGTAACGTCGCCATCGAGCTTTACACCCGCGCGCAGGAGCGCCTTGACGGCCTGCGTGTAGCAGACGAGCGCGCCCTTCATGTTGTAAATCCCGAGACCGTAGATCAGGCCGTTGCGGACCACGGCCTTCGGCTTGTACCCCAGCCCCGTCAGAAACGTTTCCCGGCCGCTGTTGGAGGTATCCATGTGCCCGTTGAACAGCAAGCTCTTGCCGTTGGCCGTCCCTTCCCATAAGCCAACGACGTTGGCGCGGCCGTCTTCCACCTCTTGCCAGGCGACCTGCAATCCCGCTTCCTCGAAGGTGCGGCGCATATAACGCGCCATCTCGAGCTCTTCTCCGGTCGGGCTCGGGATATTCACCACGTCGCAGGACATCGCGACGATTTCTTCCTCGCGGATTTGCGCAAGGATCGTCTTGGCCAATTCTGGATTCATGCGTTCTTCCGTTTCTGCTTAGCGGCGAAAATCATCCGGATAGGAGCAGAGTTTTTCGCAGCCATCTGCGGTCACGAGAAAATTGTCTTCGAGCCGCAGCCCGCCCCCGCCTTCCCAGTACAGCCCCGGCTCAATCGCAAGCACCATGCCGGAGCGCATCGTGCCCGGCGCCGCCTGATGCGAGTACGGCGGCTCGTGCGCCCGCGCGCCCACTCCATGCGCCACGGGATGCGAAGGCTGGCCCGGGTAGCCCGCGGCGCCGATTCCCGCGCGGATCATGCGATCAATCTCCCCGAGCCCGGCGCCGTCACGAACATATCCGACGGCGTCCTGAAAGATTCTCAGCAGTTGCTCAAGCAGGCGATTGTACTCGGGAGTAAGCCGCCCGGGACACAGATTCTTCGTCAGGTCGGTCCAGTAGCCGTCGGCGCAAACCCAGATTTCGACAAGGGTTGGCTCATTCTCGATCACCGGGCGATGACTGGTGGCGGTAAACGTCGCGATGCCGCGACCGGACCAGACCAGCGTAAACGCGCGGGCCATCTCGACTTTGCCTTTGTAACCGACGCCCACCGCGTGGATGTGGCCCTCGATCATCGCGGCCACTTCGCTCTCTCTCATCCCCGGCCGGATGTTGTCGCGCGCGTGCTCCATGCCGATGGCCGCAAGCTCATTGGCCAGGCGCATCCGCTCGATCTCCTGCGGCGTCTTGATCATGCGCAGTTCAGCGAGGATAGGCGTGGCGTCCAAAACCTCGCGGCACGCCCCCAAAAACGCGTCGTAAAAGCCCTTCCAATACACCGTCGGCTCACCGACCATACGGTCGCAAATCTGCGAAGTTTGCGAGAGTTCGATGCCGACCCGGCCAGTCAATTTTCGCTCCCGCAATACGTCGATGGCCATCTCGAGCGAGCGAATCATCGGCGGACGGGGATCGGTGGGATGATAGAACCGGAAAAAACGAACGTCTTTGTTCCACGCTGCGCGCTGCGCCTCGCGGTACTGCGGCTCGATGACCAGAAGAGTCGGATCCCCCTCGCGCGGGAAAATGGCGAGGTCATAGCCCTTCATCGTCCAGTAGTTGGTGAGGTAGAGGACGTTGTCGGGAGCGCGCACGACCAGCGCATCAAGATTTTCCTTCTCCATCCGCTCGCGGATGCGCCGCCATTTTTCCTGATCCAACGGGTACGGCATGACTCCTCCGCTCAACTCGCGGCCTGGTATCCCTTTCCCCGGTATGTCCACGAAGCTTCTTTGCCCTTGACCAGCCGGTAGAGCGCCGTATGCAGCGGCGCGGGAATTCCGGCGCGAAGGGCCTCGCGCGCAATCGCTCCGCCGAGGAAATCCACTTCCGTGCGCAGTTTGTGGCGAATGTCGTAGAGCATGGAAGTCGGGTGATCCGTTCTCGCCCCGATGTTGTTCATCTCCCAGGGATCTTCGCCAAGTTTCACGCCGAGCCCGGCGGCAACCCGTTTCCCTTCTTCGATCAGTTCGTGGAGCAAGTGTCCGAGGTCGCCGAACTCTTTCTCTTCTGCGAAATGAAAGCTGTGCGGCAGTTCGGTGAGCGCGGAGACCGAGTTGACAGAGGCGTTGAAGATCAGCTTGGACCACTGCGCCGGGCGGGCGTCCTCGAGCGCGACTGCTTTCAAACCGGAATGATTGATGAGGTCAGCGGCTTCTTGCACCAGCGAAAACGGCGTCTTGGTCGGTTCGAACGGCCCCATCCACGTCGCCGTATCCAGTTCGTACTGGACATGCGTATCGCTGTGGCGGGTGCCGCTCATGAAGGTCGTGCCGCGGATGACATAGGTTTTCGTCAGATCGGCGATGAGCTCTTCGCAGCCCAGGCCGTTTTGCGATGACAACACAACGCCCTGCCGGAAAAGTTGCGCAACGGGGCGGACGGCTTCGGCTGTCTGCGTGGCCTTGCAAGAGACGATGCCCAGATCGAACTGCGGCATCTCCGCGGGAGTGTTCGTCGCACGCAGATTCACGTGGAACTCGTGAGAGCCCGAGACCTGCAGCCCTTTCGCGTTCAGCGCCGCGGCATGTTCCGGACGCCGCACGAAGGCCCAAACTTCCGCGACGCGCGCGAGATGCGCAGCGTAGAGGCTCCCGATGGAGCCGGCACCAATGATGCAGACGCGTTTCACGCGAGGTTCACGGCGTGGCGTGCCGCAGCGTCACCGGGCGCGCGCAGCGCGGCGGGACTCCACGCGCACCATGCCCGCAAATTCGCCGGCCTTGGCGCGCCCGAGCGCGCGAAAAACGGAATCGCCGGTATAGTGCGAGTCTTCGATGATCACTCCGTTCGAATAGAGCGCATCCTGCAGCGCCGCGCAGACGGTGTGCACGGGCGCTGCGCCGCCCTCTCCCATGCCCTTTGCGCCGTTGTACGAAAACGGAGAGGGTGATTCCATGTGGCCGTAGAGAAGATCGGGCATATTCATCGCCGTGATCGGCGTGTACTCGCTGAATGTGGACGCCAGTAGATTTCCATCCGCATCGTAGGCGCAGTTTTCCATCAATGCCGCGCCGATCCCGTGCGCCGTGCAGCCGTGAACCTGGCCCTCCACAATCCGCGGATTGATTGCGCGGCCGCAATCATCCACGCAGGCATAAGCCAGAATCTTGGGCTGGAATGTTTCGCGGTCCACTTCCATGACCGCCAGGTGCAACTGCGCCGCATAGGTCAGCGTCAGATTGCCGTATTTCCGTTTGATGTCCGGCACGCTGAACGGCGCGTGATATACATGGCGGCAATTGAGCGTGACATCCCAGAGCGATTCAGGCATTCCGGCGTTGTTCACATTGACGAGATTCGCCAGTCCCCAGTAGTTGATGGATTTCTTCGTGCCTTTGACGCGGACCTCAGGCCCCTGCGCGCCGACACCGAATTCCAGAGATTTTTCTTTCGCCTTCAGCGCCCAAGCCGCAAGTCGAGCCATTTCCTTTCGCAGCTTTTCCGCCGCGCCATGGATGGCGGAAAGGCCGGTGACCGCAAATTGGCTCGCGTAGGTGCCGGTGTGGCCGGTGTAGGCGTTTTGTTCCGTGTCGAAGCCCGGCTTCACCTTTACCAGATCGGGCGGAACATTCAAGACATCCGCAACGACCTGCGCCGCCGTCGTTTCATGGCCCTGCCCCTGCGGCACCGAGCCCATGCTGACGACAACCTCTCCGTAAATATCTAGCTTGGCGATGGCCGCCTTGGACTGGCCCGAAAACGGCGTGCCGGGATTGATGATGCGCGCCTGGCCGAAATTGTTCGTGCCGGAATCCAGTGTCGTGCCGATGCCAATCCCGATCCAGCGGCCTTCTTTGCGGGCGGCAGCCTGCTTTTTCTTCCACTCCTCCCAGCCAATAAGGTTCTTCGCCAGTTTGAGCATGCCCGCGTAGTCGCCCGAATCGTAGACGCAGCCGTTCGGCGTCAGATAGGGCATCTCTTCCTTGCGGATGTAGTTGCGCACGCGCATTTCGTCGGCGGGGATGCCCAGGGTGTGGCCGCAAATATCGAGGACGCGCTCCATGAACCATAGATGCTGCATGCGCGAATACCCGCGATTGGGGCCGACGGGACACTTGTTTGTCACGACCTGGCTCATGTCAATGCGGATGTTTCGCAGCCGGTAGGCTGCCGGCAAAACCTGCGCCCAGATCACGCAGCCGAGAGGCTCATAACGCGGATAGGCTCCGCAATCATCCACGTGCCGCGACTCGAGCGCCGTAATCACGCCGTTCTTGTCGAGGCCGACCTTGGTATCGAAAAAAGTGCGCTCGTTGCCGTGAGCGCTGGCGAGCATGTGCTCCGTGCGGGTTTCGGTCCACTTGACCGGTTTGCCGCCCAGCTTGCGCGAAGCCAGCGCGCAAAGCGCCATGTACGGGTAGTTTGTGATCTTGATGCCGAATCCCCCTCCGATATCGAAGCTCTGCATGCGGATCTGATCGATGCGCACGCCGAGCGCCGGCGAGAGGAATTGAGCGGCAAACGAAGGAAACGTGTTATTGGACCAGAATTCAATGCGATCGGCTTTGGAATCCCAGATAGCGATAATGGCGTTGGTTTCGAGCGGGGTGGATGAGAACCGGTGAAAATGCATCCGGCCGATATGCACGACGTGCTCCGCGGTCTTGAAGGCCTTCTCCACGTCGCCATACTCAAACAGGCCGTGCCAGTTGCGGTTGGTGCCCATCGGCGGATGCAAGATGCTTTCGTCTTTCAGCGCATCCTCGGCCGTCATAACCGGCTTTAGCGGATCGTAATCCACCGCAACCAACTCGACGGCGTCTTCCGCCCCCATGCGAGTCTCCGCGACCACGGCGGCCACGGGTTCTCCCTGGTAAGAGACCTTCTCCACGGCCATCGGGTAGTCGGCGATCTTCTGGCCGACATCGGGTCCGATTTCGATAAAGGGCTGCACCATTCCGGCAACTTCTTTTCCCGTCAGTGTGCAAACGACACCCGGCGCGGCGGCGGCAGGCCCCGCGTTCACACTCTTGACTCTCGCGTGCGCATAGGGCGACCGAACGAACTGTATGTGCAGCAATCCCGTCATCTTGTGATCGTCCACGAAGATGCCTTTGCCGCGCACGAGCCGGTCTTCTTCTTTCCGCCGGATTGGCTGGCCGACCCACTTACCGGCGCCATTCTTGCCGTGCCCGGAACGCGGCTTCTTGCTTCGCACGCGAGCAGCCTGTGATTGCCTTCTAGCCATGAATCTTTCCTGCGCCTATGCCAGCGCCTTCTGCAATTCATCGATCATTTTCTGGATGTTCCTCTTCGCCAGGGGCTCGAGCATTCCACCCGCAAGCGACGCGATCCGGCCGACAATATTGGACTGGCCGCTCCAGATCACTTTCGTGCCTTCCGGCGCGGTTTCCAGATCGAAGCCGGCGCGCAGGGTTGCCGAGCCCCCGGGCACGTCGCCCTTCCCTTCATAAACAGCGTGCTTCGGGCTGTCCGATTCGATCAGGGAAAACTTGACCGCGGCCGTGCCGCGGATATGCGAAATTCCCACGCTCAGCTTTACCAGGAAATTCTTGGCGTCCACAATTTCCATGCTCTCGTAATCGGGCAGCAGGGGACAGAAGCGATTCGGGTCCACGAGGAAGTCATAGATTTCCTGGGGCTTCTTGCGCACGACGAAGTCTCCGCCAAATTTAATCTCCATGGATCAGCCCTTCTCCATCGCCGCGGCGGCGCTGCGAATGGACTTCAAAATGTTCTGGTAGCCGGTGCAGCGGCAGGTATTTCCCGCAATGGCCTTGCGGATTTGCTTCTCGGTTGGCTTGGGGTTTTTCGTGAGCAGGTGCAGGGTGGACAGCAACAGACCCGGGGTGCAGTAGCCACACTGCAGGCCGTGGCATTCGGCGAAGGCTTCCTGAATGGGATGCAGTTTCCCATCGCTGGCCAGGCCCTCCACCGTCGTAATCTCGCCGCCATCGGCCATGACGGCAAAAAGCGTGCAGGACTTGACCGTGCGTCCGTTCAGCAGCACCGTGCACGCGCCGCAATACGTCGTGTCGCAGCCAATGTGTGTCCCGGTCAGGTCCAGTTCCTCGCGGATAAAATCCACCAGCAGCGTGCGAGGTTCGACGCGCGCTTCGCGCAGCTCCCCATTCACGCGGATGCGAACGGCAACTTTTTCGGCATGTTCACCGGCCGGCATATTCGTGTCCCGCCTCCAACTGTTCTCCGCGCGCACGCCGCGCAGCGATACGCGCGGCACGCTTCACCAGCGCCGCCACCAGGGCGCGTTTGTAGTCCGCCGAGCCACGCAGATCGCCTTGCGGCTCGGCGGCGGCTCGCGCGGCCTCCGCAGCGGCCTGTAGGCTCTTGTCATTCAAGGTCTTCCCGCGAAGCTCCGCCTCGGCTTCTTTTGCGCGAATGGCCGTCAGGCCAACGCAACCGAGCACGACGCGCGCATCCTTGCAGACATCCTTGTCGCCGAGCGTGAGCTGTACGGCCGCGCTCGCGGTCGCATACACCGGCGCACTGCGCTTGAAGGCAACGTACGCTCCGCCGCTGTTCTTCGGCGGGAATTTGACGATCACTTCGCGAACGAGCTCGTCGTGCGCAAGCGCGGTCGTATAGGCATCTTTCAGGAAATCTTGCAGAGCGACCGTGCGCTCCCCCTTGGGCCCAAAGCAGCGCACCGCAGTCTCAAGAGTCAGGAGGACGGCGCCCCAATCCCCGCTCGGATCGGCTTCCGCGATGGAGCCGCCAATGGTTCCCTGATTGCGCACCTGCACGTCCGCGATCCCGGCGGCACAGTCGTGAAGAATCGGAATCGCCGAAGCGGCGCTGGACTCTTCGATGTCTGCATGCCGGGCCAGCGCGCCAAAGCGGATCTCCCCATCGTGGCGATCGATGCCGGCCAGACCGGGAATGTGGTTGATGTCCACGAGTGCCGCCGGGCGAGCCAGTCGCATCTTCATCAGAGGAATCAGGCTCTGTCCTCCGGCGATCAGCCGCGACTCCTCGCCGAGCTGCTGGAGAAGTTGAACGGCGGTCACGAGTGAATCAGCGCGGAGATATCGAAATGGATGCGGATACACAGTATTCTCTGAGCGCCCGCAAGCGGGGGCCGAGGGTCGCGCACTCGGATGCACGAGAAGGCTTAGGAACGCGACGCGGGCGGCATTCTATTGCGAATGGGAAAGAGAGGCAAGAAGGAAACACCCGTTTCTCCGCGGGGAGTGAAAGTTTTTGCGAATCACCGCAGCCTCATTTATAGTGCCTGTTCCTCAAAGACATATGACTCCCCGCAAAATCGTGCCAATCCTTCTCGCCGCGGGCAGTTCCGAAAGGCTGGGTTTTCCAAAGCCCCTGGCGCTTTTCGGGAAAAAGACCGCTCTGGCGATTGCGGTTCGGAACTGCAAGGGACTGGAACGCCCCATCGTCGTCCTGGGGTGCGATGCGGGAAGGATTCGCCCGGAGGTTCCGCGCGGGGTCCGGGTGGTCATCAATCGGCGGTGGCAAACCGGGCAGTTGACTTCCCTTCTGTGCGCCCTGAAGCAGGTGCCGAGGGGATCTGCTTTCATGCTCTACCCGCTGGACCTGCCGCTCTTGCGCCGCCCGACGATCGAAAAGTTGGTTCGGGCATTT
>JBGQHF010000093.1:0-13146 GCA_041497835.1 Terriglobia bacterium | reverse complement strand
GCATCTCTTCCGCGGATGCCCCTTCCTGGACAACTTCGAGCCCGCCCTCCAGGCCGACGAAGTACTGCCACGCAGCGCCGTTTTCACGCGCCAACTGCACCAACGTTTCGGCGCGCTGGCGGGCGCCGCGCATCAATTCCTCTCGCGACGCGGGCGTGTGGCTGACTCCACTCTCCACTTTTACGCCGACGACTTCGAATTGTGCATCGGGCGCGAGGACACTCGAAAATGCCTCGAGGGCTTCGGTGACGGCATTAAGCTTCGGGCCACGCTTGCTGCCAACGGCCAGGTTGATTTTTTTCATGTGGAACAAAACCGATGCGCCGATTCTAACGGTATTTCGAAGGTAATTTCACTGAGAATTCGCGGGGCTGAGGAAAACTTGTGAGGGACGTTCTTAGAGAGCTCATCGATCCGCTTGCAAGAAAAATACTTACCGGTGAACGATGACGGCCGCTTCGGAAATGCCGGTCTTGAGCAGTCTGGCGAAATGCTGCGGAAGCACTGGGCGGCTGAAATAGAATCCTTGCGCTTCGTCACAGTGGTGAGCCTGGAGGAATTGCAGCTCTTCCTGCGTTTCCACGCCCTCGGCAACGACCCGCAGTTTCAGGCTTCGGCCCATACCGATCACAGCGGTCACGATGGTCGTCTCGTCGGGAGCCGTGGTGATCTGACGGACGAACGACTGGTCGATCTTGAGGGCATCGATCGGAAACTTTCTCAGATAGCTCAAGCTGGAGTAACCCGTGCCGAAGTCATCGACTGCAATCTGCACCCCTCTTGCTCTGAGTGTTTTGAGGACCGATACAGCGGACTCGGCACGCTTCATCAGAACACTTTCGGTTAGCTCCAGCTCAAGAGACCTCGGATCCAAACCCGTATTCTTGAGGTTTTCGAACACACTCTCAAGAAAATTGTCGTCTCGGAACTCCATCGAGGAGATGTTCACTCCCATAGTCGCCGGGGGCAGGCCTGCATCCACCCAGGCCCGGGCCTGCTTGCACGCTTCACGCAGGACCCACTGGCCGATCGGCAGAATCAGGCCGCAGTCTTCCGCGACGGGAATAAATTGTGCCGGAGCGACCGGCCCTTGAGTGGGATGCGTCCAGCGGATCAATGCTTCCGCGCCGGTAATCGCTCCTGTCCTCAGATTGATCTTTGGCTGGTAGTGCAGCACGAATTCCTGCCGTTCCAAGGCGCGTCGCAGACTCTCCTCGATGGATTGCCGTTCCACGGCCCGGACGTTCATGGCCCGCTTGAAAAACTGAAAGCTTTGACGCCCATTTTCCTTGGCCTGGTACATCGCGGTGTCCGCGTTCTGGATGAGCGTCTCCGCATCCAGGCCGTCGTCGGGATAGAGGCTCACGCCAATGCTTGTGGTGACGTGAAGATCGTGCTGGCCGATGGAATGAGCCTCCGCCACCGCCTGCAGCATTCTTCTTGCCGTAATGGCAGCACCTTCCGGTTGTTCCACTTCTGAAAGCAGCACGACGAATTCATCGCCTCCCTGCCGGCTTACCGTGTCCGGGCCGCGTACGCAATCCACCAGGCGTTTTGCGATGGATTGAAGAAGTTTGTCGCCGATCGGATGTCCCAGGGAATCGTTGATGTGTTTGAAGCCATCCAAATCCAAAAACAGCACCGCGACTTTTTTCATGTGACGCCACGCCAAGAAGATCGCCTGGTTAACCCGGTCGTTCAGGAGTACTCGATTGGGCAAACCGGTCAGAAAGTCGTGCTGGGCCGAATGGGTCATCTGCAACTCCATCGCCCGGGTAGTGCTCACGTCGCGGAAAACGATTACCGCTCCGGTAGCCTGCCCTTCACGGCTGTGGATAGGAGAGACTGAGTCTTCGATCGGAATTTCAAATCCGTCACGCCGGATGAGGATACAGTTCGACGGCAGGTGCACGGTTCGGTTTTGCCCAACTGCCATCTCCATCGGATTCGGCGTGGTTTCGCGACTCGTGGCGTCCAGGATTCGGAAAACTTCGGCCATGGGCCGGCCTGCCGCGTCTTGCCGTGACCAGCCCGTCATTTTCTCCGCGACGAGATTGAGGAAGGTGATATTTCCCGAGATGTCCGTGCAAATTACGGCGTCGCCGATGCAGTTGAGCGTGACTTGGGCGCGTTCCTTTTCCACGAACAACGCCTCTTCCATGATCTTGCGTTCAATGGCATAGCGCAGGGCTCGCAGAAGCCCGCGCGTCTCGATTTGGCCTTTGATGAGATAGTCTTGCGCGCCTTCTTGCAAGGCTTGTGCGGCCAGCGAATCGTCGTCCAAGCCCGTCAGCACCACCAAGGGAACGTGGGGCGCGGCTGCGTGGGCCCGCCGTACCGCTGCCAGTCCTTGTGCATCGGGCAACCCCAGGTCGAGCAAGATAATGTCAAACACCCGCTCCGCAAGATGCCTCTCGGCCTCACTCATGCACTCCACGTGCGTCAATTCGGTGTTGTGCGGGCCCTGCTCGCTGAGCATCTCGCGGAGCAATCGGGCGTCTCCGGGGTTATCTTCGACCAGGAGAAGTATTTTGATCGATTTCTTGCTCATCCGCTTTGCCTCTGCTGCGGCAACTTGACCCTTGTCAGCCAGAAATCATTGATGCTCTTCACGAGGCTCTCGAACGCGTCCAACTGCGCGGGCTTGCTGAGGTAGCAGTTCGCCTGGAGTTGATAGCTTTTCACAATATCCGCTTCCGCCTCGGAAGTGGTCAGGATCACTGTAGGGATCGTTTTCAGGCTGTCATCCTTCTTGATGTGAGCCAGAACCTCGCGGCCATCCATTTTGGGGAGGTTTAGATCCAGCAAGATAAGATCCGGGCGAGGGGCATGGAGGTAGGCCCCCTCATGCCTCAGAAAGGCCATGGCCTCCACGCCGTCGGAAGCCACGTGCAAATGGATGGAACTATTGGCATCGCGAAAGGCTTCCTGCGTCAGCCGGACATCACCGGGGCTGTCTTCCACTAAGAGAACCTCTTTGGGCATACCTTCTCCTCCGATGGCTTTCAAGATTTCCTCTCACTTCCTGCCAAGGCAAAGCGAAAGGTGGAACCCTGCCCGGGTTGTGACTCGACCGAGATGCTGCCGCCGTGCCGCTCGACAATCTTCTTGCAGATGGCCAATCCGATGCCGGTTCCGGCGAACTCTTCCCGTTTGTGCAGCCGCTGGAAAACGCCAAAAATCTTTTCGAAGTACTGCGGGTCAATTCCCAGTCCGTTGTCTTTCACCGAAAATATCCATTTCTTCTTGCCATTCTTGGTGGCGGAGATGTGTACCCGGGGGACTCCAGGGCCTTGGTACTTGATGGCATTGCCGACAAGGTTCTGAAATAACTGAATCAGTTGCATCTCGTCCGCCGGGACGGTGGGCAGGGGATCGTGCGTCACCAGCGCACCGCTTTCTTCGATGGCGCCGCGTAGATTTATGAGCGCTTGTTGCAAGGCTTCTTCACTGGAAGTATCGAGTAGATCCTTTCCTTTTGTCCCGACGCGCGAATAGGCCAGCAGGTCTTGGATCAACCGCTGCATGCGGCTGGCCCCGTCCACTGCGAAAGAAATAAACTCATCGGCATCGGAGTCCAGCTTTCCCTTGTATCTTCTGGATAGAAGCTGCGTGTAACTGGCCACCATCCGCAGCGGCTCCTGCAAATCGTGAGAGGCAATGTATGCAAATTGCCCCAATTCATCATTCGAGCGGTTTAATTCCTCCACCTTCTGCAGAAGATGCGCTTCGGCCTTTTTACGCTTGGTGATGTCGCGGATCGCTGCCGTCACCAGGATTCCCTCGGCGCTTTCCAGCGGGCTCAGCATGATCTCGATCGGAAAATCGCTTCCATTCTTCCGCCGCCCAGTGAGCTCAATCCCCGTACCGATCTGCTGCGCCAGCGCGTCAGCCGCGGTTCGGGTACCGTCCGCGATCAGCCGTTCTGCAAAGCCTTCCGGAATGATGTTCTTCACCTTCTGTCCTACGAGTTCATCGCGGCGGTATCCGAACTGTTTCTCCGCCTGAACATTCAGCAGGACGATTTCTCCGCCCTGGTTCACCACCACCATCGCATCCGGAGCCGCCTCCAGCAGCCCGCGGTACTTCGCCCCCGACTCCTTGCTCTCGCTGAGATCGCGGCTGATCTCAGAAAACCCCCGCAGATTTCCGGCCGGGTCGCGCAACGCTGTGAAGGTGACACTCGCCAGAAATCGTGAGCCGTCTTTCCGCACGCGCATGCCTTGATCTTCGTGCCGGCCGCTTGCGGCCGTCATCCGGAGTATCTCCTCCGGCTTGCCCCGCTTGATATCTTCCGGAGGAAAGAAACAGGAAAAGTTGTGACCTATAATCTCTTCGGCTTTGTATCCTTTGATTCGTTCGGCACCGGCATTCCAACTGACAATCCGGCCCCGCGGGTCCAACATAAAGATCGCGTAGTCCTGGACTTCGTCAAGGAGCATCCGATATTTTTCTTCGCTGTCCCGGAGCGCCTCCTCCGCGAGCCCGCGTCCGGAGCTGTCCCGCTGGACGCCCCAACCTGCGCCAGCGGCGATCAACAAGCCTAGGACGGTTCCAAGGATCAGAACTGCTTTGGTCTGGCCTAAGTGCCGCTTCGCGTCCGCGTTGCGTAGCACCAGCAATCTCAGTTCTTCGTCCTGCATCTCGCGAACTACCCCTTGAAACTCTTCTATGCTCTGCTGGCCCGGTCCGCTTCGAATGGCATCCGCTGCCGCTTCCAATCCCTTTGTCCGTCGCAGGCCAATGACTGTCTCGGCGTATTGGATCATCTGAGCAGCCAGCCTTTCGAGGGCTGGAAGCTGGCGCTGCTGTTCGGGGTTGTCTACCGTCAAGTTGCGAACGGTTGCCTCGTCCTGCTCTGCGCTTAATATGCTGGCACGGTAGGACTCGAGATAGGATTCCTTGCCAGTTAATACAAATCCGCGATAGCTCGAATCAATACTCTGTATTGCGGAAAGCAGATCCTGAAGTTTTTCAAGAACCTCGTGGGTGTGCCGCACCCATCGGTCGCTTTCGCTGGACACGACCATGCCGCGATAGGAGACCGCACCCACGACGAGTAAGGTCAAAATGGCGGACCCGATCGCGAGTTGCACCTTGCGACTCAACAGAGACTTCGGCTTCATCTCACACCAGGTTAAGAATGGAAGTTCTATTCCGGACACGACCCTGAGGGCTGAAAGAGGGCAGCCTGTAGACGCACGCCGGTTTTTTGGAAGGGAATTTAATTTTATACCAGCCTTATGTAAGGTCAAGCTGGGTTTGCAGGCAGGTGTCGAATAGACCACGAGCGGAGAACTTTTGCGTGTGAGCGTTTGAAAGCCAAGCGAGCAATACAAATTTTACGGGAATGCGGTGCACGGCTCGTGCTCGTCAGAGTCGCGATTGGCCTAGCGGGAACATTGGAGCTGGCTCGACTTTCAAGCTAATTCTTGTCGAAGACTTTCGGCATGCGACGAAATCTGAATGCGATCGACTGACGATCGAGAACTTAGTTCTGGCACAGCGCGCAGCAATTTCAAGGTTCTGGCACAGTTATGGCACGATCGAGATCAGCAGCGGTGGAAGCAAGCCCGCAAAGTACGCTAGAATTAAAACTTACTCATGTCGGGGCGTAGCGCAGCCTGGTAGCGCGCCTGCCTTGGGCGCAGGAGGTCCGCGGTTCGAATCCGCGCGCCCCGACCATCCACTTCTTCGCAGCTCGCCGGTGCGCTCGCACGGTCCGGCCTGGCCGGACGGGTACCGAGTTCAGGTCTCGGCGCCCCGACCACTATCTTGCATGAATTTCGCCCGCTGATTTCCAAGCTGGCCTCGCAACCGTTGGCGACTAACGCTGACTCCCGCAACGATTGAAGACTTCCTGCTGCAGGGCTTCATCCATCTGCGCGCCGCGCCAGTTCGCCGCGGAACAAACTTGGGCGGCCGTCAATCCCAGGACGCCGCGAAAGTCTGCTCCATCGGCGTTAGCGCCGTCAAACTGCGCTTCGCGCACCACCGCTCCCTGAAACACGGCCCCGTGAAGTTCGGTCTTGCGCAGGTCGGCTTCGAGGAGAATCGTTCCCCTGAATTGCGCGCCGGTGAGCCGGGCGCCCGACAGCTTGGCGGAGGAGAGGTCCGCTTCGTGCAGAACCGCGAGACTCAGCACGGCGCCTTCGAGTAGGGTGTCGCGCAGGTCCGCTTTTTCCAGATTGGCCCGCAGCAGCCGGGCGCGGCGCAGGTTTGCTCCGTACAGAGTAGCACCGGCGAGATTCGACTGCGCGAAGATGGCATCTTCGAGGACGGCAAACGAGAGATCGGCGCCACGCAGATCGGCCACCGCGAAATTCGCGCTCCGCCCGTCGGCGCCGACCAGTGCCGCCCGGCTTGCCCGGACGCGATCGAGAGTGGCCCAATGAAGGCGCGCCTCGCGCAAGTTGACGCCTCGGAGATCGGCCTCCGATAGATACGCGCCTTCAAGATCAGCCTTCCAAAGCTTCGCATTGACAAGGAACGCACGATAGGCTTGCGCGTAACGCAAGCTCACCTGATTGAGTTGCGCCCCGGGTGCTTGTGCGAGAGATTCCTCCCCGGCGGAAATCGCCGAAGTCCGCGCGGAAATTTCCGCTTCGTTGAGATCCGCATACGGTGTGTATCCCACCAGCCAAAGCGCCTCGGCCGCCCATCGCCGGATGTCTGCCGGAGAGAGGTCCGGGGCTCGCCGGCTGTCTTGTGGCACGCCGCGAATCACACCGATCGAAACCAGCGAAAGAACGCAGCCCAGCACTGCCGAAAAGGTTACCGCCGAAGTCACGATTCGAATCAGATTGGCCGGCGATCGCAGTTGAAACTCTCCTGGGCGCAGGACCCGGGCGACAATCACGGGAATGCAGATCGCCGCTGCCACCGACGTCGTCACCAGAAAGACATGCAGGAGCGTGCCGCGCAAATCCTGCCGCGTCAGATAGCGGGCCCAGAAAAAGAACAGAATAGCCGGCACAACCCAGTAGGCCAAGATTGCGGAAGCTACTCGCTCCACACGGAAGAGCGGTGATCGCGTCTCTTTCGCCGATTGAAAACTGCCGCGCGCAAGCCTCATCAAGAACCAGGACCCGCTCTGCTCCAGCGTCTGCCCGTTTGGAAAAACCGCGGGAAGCGCCGCGACGTTCCCCCACAGCCGCAGCAGCAGAAAATGGAACCGCAGATAGAGACCCGTGAGAAGCAGCGGACCGCCCAGATAGAAGCCGCTCATCGGCAATAAGCTCCCCAAGAGAGGCAGGGGCAGGGCGGAAGAGTTCACCAGCAGGTGCAAGTCGGTCGTGGCGACCAGCATGAACAGAAAAATTGCAGCAATGCCGAGGAGCGAGAGATAGAACCATCGGGCCGCATGCGTCGCCTGTGCGACTGCTTTTGTCCCGTCAATGTCGAAGGCGTCGTCCGGCAGAACCGCGCCGAAGAGATTGGTCCGGCCCATTCTGCCGATCCACAGCCCAGAGGCGCCAAGCAGCATCGCGCCCATCAAATTTGCGCCGCGCAGCTCCGCACCCAGCAGATTGGCTTCCTGCAAATCGGCCTGGACCAGCGATGCGCCTTGCAGGTTGGCCATCGAGAGATCGGCCCCGCGTAGATTGGCCTTGTGTAGAAACGCGCCCTGGAGATTGGCGCCCGTCAGGTCGGCGTCTTCAAGGTTCGCGCCGCAGAGGTCGGCGCGCCTCCCCGATTCGCCGCCCGATTCTGCCCATTCCCGGTGCTGGTCCAGAATCTCTGCCAGCTCGAAGAGTGGGATTTTATCTTCATCGGTTCCTCGGCGGGAATCGTTGTCGGCTGATTCCGCACCCAGGGTCCACGCTTTTCCTTCGCCAGCAGGGGAGCTGGGCAGAGGTGCGTCCTTCGTTTGCGTTCTCAATTCTTCGGGCATGGTGAGGAGAGCAATCCGCGCGGCTTGACCACCGGGCAAACCGCGGACAGTTTCAGGGCCTTTCCTTGGGCAGCCGGGCCAATGCAATGATCCAACAGTCGAGCTCTGGAAATCGCCTGCCCGAAGGGACAGGCAGCGCAAAGGTAAACCGGCCAAGGGGGAAGGCCCCCAAGGCGCCCCCACGTCTTCCCTGCGGGCCGGGAACAGTCTAGAATCACGCCCCGGAGGCAGGACATGAAGCGCACCAAAACGAGCAAGTCCCCGCCTGTGAGCGACACGACCGTTCAGGCCAAGACCGGCAAAGTTTGGTCGGAGTGGTTTGCCATCCTGGAGAAATGGGGCGCCGCAAAAAAACTCCACAAAGAGACCGCGACGTATCTCCACGAAAAACACAAATTGCCCGGTTGGTGGGCGCAGATGGTGACGGTCGGCTACGAACGCGCCCGCGGACTGCGCCAAGTGCACCAGACCGCGGAAGGCTACAACGCTTCCCGTAGCAAGGTGTTCCATGTGCCTCTTTCAAAGCTCTATGCGGCATGGAAAGACGCTGCGGCGCGCAACAGGTGGATGAAGGGAGACGCGTTTGCGGTCACCACGGCGCGGGCCAACAAGGCCATCCGCGGCACCTGGGACACCGGGATATCGCGCGTCGAAGTGATGTTCTACGCCAAGGGCAGGGGAAAGAGCCAGGTGACCATTGATCACGGCAAGCTGCGCAGCGCGAAAGAAGTCCACAAAATGAAAACCTACTGGGGCCGGCAATTGGAAACGCTCATGGCGCTGCTGAAAGGATGAGAGATTCGTTCTACGGAAGAGAAGTCGTCAGCGCGGGATGTCAATCCTGAACGGATTGTCAAAAGAACCGGGGCGCTCCGCTGAGGGGCCGAGGCACCCCGGCTTATCCTGTCCGCCTCCGCAGGTGGCAGACAAGAAACTTGTCAAAACCTGTTTAGATGCCGCTCACGCGCGCGCTCGCTACTCCACGTCTTCGCCGCTGCGCACAAACTCGTAGCGTTCGATGGCGGCGACTACACCGATGGCGCCTTCGGTGCGCGATTCGGTCCGCTGAACGCGGCCCAGGCAGCGAACCTTAACCGGGCCCGCCAGAGTAATCTCGTTGGGCAAGGTCAGAAGGATTTCGACGGGCGAACCTTCCTTGACATCCTTAGAGAGGTAGAAATAGACCCCGCGCGAACTTACGTCGCGGGATTCGGTGCTGGTTTCCCCGATGGCGGCGCCGGTCGTCCAACGAACGGTCAACGGCAACCGCATCTGAAAACGCTGGGTCGTGCGGCGTTCGGAGCCGGTCAAGGGTGGGCCCTCCTGTCCATCTAACGAACGATTCTAGCGGTGTGGCGCGAGGGTCACAATAGGACTCCCGGTTCAAAAGGGATTCTCCTCCAAAAGGTACTTACGTACTAGGACGAAGTTGAAAAAGTCCTATTTTCTGATGGTTTCAGCAGGTTTTGAATGGGGCGCCTTTTGGGAGAAGTTGTTTTGCGCCAGATTCTTTGGATATCGAACTGAGTGTATTCATCCAGCAGGCGATCGTATAAGGAGTTACTGCCGAGCCAGCCGCGGCGTGAGGTATTTGTGGCGCTGGACGATCCGGCGCTGATCTTACCGCGCCCGAAATTCCGAAAGCCCCGCCGCGCACGCAAAAGAGGGCCCTCGGCCTCGTTCCGCAAAACCGCCCAATGCGGAAGGACGCGCTGCTCTCGCTTGGGATGACGTTCCTGATTGAATCGTCAGGATTGGTCGATGAGTCGGTGGTGGATGGCGTAGAGAGCCAATTCCAGGCGGTCGGAGACTCCCAACTTATCGAAAATATTGTGCAGATGGTTCTTCACCGTTTGCTCGCTGATGAATAGCTTTTCGCCGATTTCCTTGTTGCGGAAGCCCTGCGCGACAAGCTGGACGATTTCCTTCTCCCGGTCGCTGAGGAGGGGCTTTTCGCGGCGCGGGCCGGCTTCGGAGGACTTGGCGAAGGCCTTCATGACCTCGGCGGTCATGCGGTTATCCAGCCAGATTTCGCCGGCGTGCACGCGGTGGATGCTCTTGACCAAAAGGTCCGTGGCGGACTGTTTGAGGACCACGCCCCGTGCGCCGAGGCGCATGGCGCGCACCACGTCCCGGTCGTCTTCTGCGGCGGTGAGGACGATCACGCGCGTCGGCAGCGTATCGAAGTTGACTTCTTCGAGGACGGCGAGACCGTCCTTATCGGGCATGCGCAGGTCGAGAAGCAGGATGTCGGGCTTGAGCTTTCCCAGCAACCTGATGCATTCGGCGCCGTTCTGGGCTTCGCCGACGATGCTCATTTCGTCGTCGCCGTCGAGAAGTTTGCGCAGGCCGTCGCGAAAGATGGCGTGATCGTCGGCCATCAGCACGCGTATCTGTTGTTTGTTCTTGGCCATATTAGACGAGAGGTATCTCTACCGTCAGGCGCGCACCATGACCAGGGCTGGACTCTACCGTCAACATCCCGCCCACGGTACGCGTTCGCTCCTTGATGGAAATCGGACCCAGCCGTAGCCGGTCGAGCTCATCCCCCGAAAAACGGCCGGCGAAGCTGAAGCCTTCGCCGTTGTCGTCCACAACGAGGACGATGCGGCTGTCATCCTGCGTAAGTTTTACCACGACATGGGAAGCCTTCGCATGTTTTTTTATGTTGTGGAGTGCTTCCCGGTATATCTGGAACAGCTCGCGGCACACTCGATCCGGCGCCTGAATATCGGTGGAGTTAATGAGGACCTCCAGGGCCAGGGTGGACTCGTTGCGGAAGCGCTCGGCAAAGCCGCGCATGAGGTCCACGAGGTCGGCGCTTTGCACGCGCAGGGGGCGGAGATCGGTGACCAGGGTGCGCAGCTCGGCGGACTCGTTGCGCACAGTCTGCTGCAGGCCGGCGAGACCCGAGGCGACCTGCTCGGGTGAGACGGGCACCTTGCGGCGGAGAACGTCGAGTTGAATCTCAATGCTCAGGAGGGTCTGCAGTATGCCGTCGTGGAGGTCGCGGGAGATGCGGCTGCGTTCGCCCTCGATGGCTCGGGCGCGCATGTGGCGGAGCAGGAACACGTTTTCGATGGGTGCGGCGAGGTGGTGAGAGATGCGTTCGAGCCAGTGTAAGTCCTGCGGAGTGAATGGCTTGCGGCTGTTCGTGACAAAGAGACGCCCCACCGGCTGGCCACCCTGGTCGAAGGCCACGGAGAGCAGAGAGCGGAGCTTCAGCGCCTGCTGGGAAGGGCCGGGCAGGCGGGGGAGCGAGTTGAGGGCACGACCGTTGCGGCGGTCCCAGCCGAAACCTTCGCCGGGGCCTTCCAGGCTGTTCCAACAGACGGTGGCGTCCATGTCATCGAGGAGGAAGCCGTCGGAGCGGGCGAGCGGCAGACTCTCGGGAGAGATGCGCTCGCTCTCCCCGGCCTTGACGCGCCACAGAAAAATGCGCTCGAGTTCCTGGTCGCGGTAGATGAGCAGGGCCTCTTCGCAGTGAAACGCATGGGCCAGCTCGTCGAGGAGTAGGCGTAATGATTCGGCGAGGCCCTGATCCACCTGGAGTGTGGAAGTGATCCGCGTGATCAGGTCGTTTTCGGCGGCCGAACGCCGGCTGAGGTCGCCGAGGAAGGCCAGGCCGACGCCCGCGCCAAAGGTTGCTCCGACAAGACCGGCCCAGCCGATGACGCGCATCAGGTGGAGCTCGCCTTGAAAGGCCGTGCGCAAAACAAGAGCTAGCGAAAGCGCGCCGAGAAGCGGAACCGCCGCTCGCATCCCCCAGCGGCCACCCGCCGCAAAAGCAGCAAACAGAAACGGAAACCACACCGCGGTCTGTGACGGGCTCAAATAGAGAAAAAGCAACAGCGCGGCCAGATCCACGGGGAGCGGAAGATATAAGTCGCGTTGCTCGAAAACCTTCCGGAAGATAACCAGCGTGACGCCGAAAACCAGATAGCCGAGGAGATAGGAAACCGCTCGCCCGGTGCTGGCCGCCAGGGGGCGGTCGAGGAGGGCGAGAAGCGCGAGCAATACGATGATCGGACGCGCGTAGGTCAGTTGCCGCTCAAAAGTGCGGCGATGCGATGTTTGGGAGCGCATGCGCGGGGACGCAAATTCACCCTGACTGAGTCTAGCAAGCCCGGCGGCGCGCGCAACGGGGCGTTGCCAGCCTGCTACTGTCAAACAGGAGATAACCCCGGGCCCGCGGCGCTGCTCCCAGGCCGGAACTGGCGGTAGTGGGCCAGTTTCCGGTTACCCGACCATCCGTTCGGAACCGGCCCGATGTGGACTGCCCCTATCGGAATCGATCCCATTTGAGTACTTCGCACACAGGAGGACCTGGATCTAAGTTAGTGCTTTGCCAGGAACGCCAGCACCGTATCGTTGAATTCATTCGGATGATCAAGTTGCATGTGGTGGGTTGCCTGCGGAAGTTTTAGAATGTTTCCACCCTTCAAACAGTGAGCGACTCCCTCCGCCATTTGTTGCAATCCCATCGGGCTTCGTCCACCGGTCAGAACTAGGGCCGGTGCAGCAATCCTCTGTATATCCTCGCAGGTCAGAGTTGGCCGCGGCGCGGTGAAATCCAATCTGAACGCCGCAACATTCGCCCGATAGATTTTCCTGGTTTTTGGCGGCGCATTGTCGAATTCTCCGGGCGCAACGCGTGCCAAATATGTCCTCACAACACGCTCTGCGTCGCCGCTAGCGAAGGCTTGCTTCATCTCGTCACGAACTGCTTGACCTTCTTTCTCAACGCCCTCGCTCTCGGGAGTATTAACGAGGACACTCCGAACGGAAGGTTCTATAAGAACTAGCATGCGCACCAGTTCGGGATGCTGCAGCGCAAGAAACAGCGCCACTGTGCCTCCATAGGAATGACCAACAATGCTCGCTGGGGCAAGTCCCAATAACTCGATAATAGCCGCAAGGTCTTCGGCCTGCCGAGGAACTGTTGCATCCGCATCATTTCCGGGTGGGGAGTTCGGCCAGTGATAGCGCCGGCTGTACGCGATCACGCGATGGTGCTTCGCAAGCGCTTCCATTTGTGTCGACCACTCGCGGTAATCCGAAATCGAACCGTGTATCAGAATCACGGGTGGCCCTGAGCCTAAGTCCACATACGCGAAGGACATTCCTTCGACCGTGATGATCCGCGTCTTTCTTTGGGGAGCAGGACTTGCCATCAGCAGCAGTACCATTGCTGTAGCAAATGGCGCGTGCAGACTCTTGACCATACTCACTCCTGGAATACCTATTCTGCT
>JBGQHF010000092.1:0-13172 GCA_041497835.1 Terriglobia bacterium | reverse complement strand
CCGGCCGACGGACCGCGCGTGCCTTCCGCGGCGAGAATGAGCTGGAGCATTTTTTGCGGGTCTTCGAGAAATTCCCGGAATTTGTCGCCCTGCGCGCCGAGGACTTTGGCGGTGAGTTGAGCGGCCACCTTGACGCCGGCGACGGAAGCGTCTTCGGCGACGTAGCGGATTTCGTTGATCTTGATGCTGGAATCTCCCGCAAGCGCGATCTTCAGTTGCTCGGCGAGGGCTTGCGGTTTGGCGTTGCCCGTGGGAAAGGCGCGGACGAAGCGGGCGAATTGGGACTGCGTGACGCTCGGGGCGAAGTGAATGCTCGCGATCCCTGAAGAAGAGAGAAGCTGCGCGAAACTGCGCTCGGCCGCGGCTCCTCCAAAGGGTTCACCGTCAACCAGGATTTGGTTGCCGGAAGCGCCGAGGAGGATTCCGTTGTCGCGGCTCTCTTTGACCGCGGCATGAAGTTCGCGCCAGGTGCCCTCGAATTGCGAAGCGGTGCGGGCGTGGCCAAATTCATAGAGCCGCGCAAATTTCAGGAGAATGTTTAGACTGCGCACAAACGCGCGCGCAGCCGTTCTTGTGTCTGCGCTCATAGCTTCCAGCGTAGCAAGAGACGTCTTCGGGGCCCGTCCTCCTACACTAAGCGGTCGCCCCAAACATGACAAGCGCCGACTAGCGATTGTGTGGCGTTACGATAACAGAAAGCCCTCTCAAATTCTCTCGGAGTTGACGCAGGTGGCCCGGGGTGTGCCTCCAGACCTTCGGGGCGGCTGCGTGCTCACGGCCTGGTTGCGATGGCGCTGGCCGTGGGCATACAATCCTGAGGGCAGGGCCTTCTCCGATGAGGGTGGGATGCCCGACCGAAGGTGCGGCGACGCGCCGCAGAGTTCCGGAGCGGCTTTTCGCAAACCGAAATGGCCAACCAGTCCCCATCGGATCGCTATAAAGCGGAAATGCCGCAAATCCCGGGTGTGACAGCGCTCGGCGGGAAGCGGGGCGGACTTCTCAGCGGGCTTGGTCCCCCTTGGCGTTTGGTTCTGGGGCTTCTTTTGCTGTTGGTCGCCGTGTTTTTCGCGGCGCGCGGCCTCCTCCGCACCAAGCACGCCGAACAGGCACAAACCGAGCCAGCTCCACAAATCGTGCTTCCCGCTCCCGTAAGCGACACGCTTGCTGTGGTGCCCGTTTCCACCGAAAGCCAGCCGGGGATCGCCACGATCGCAGAACTCGCCAAGCCCTGGTCGTCGAAACAGTTTTTCTTTCGAAACCGGCTGACGGGGGAGAATGTCCCGGCGATAATCGTGCGGCTTCCGGGCAGTTCCGCTGCGCAAGGGAACAGCTATTGGGCTTTCGCCTTGCAGGCTCCCTTCGGCCGCTGTCAGCTCGAGTACATGGAAGATCTCAAAAAGCTCTCTTCGGATTACGGCTATCGCGCGAAGCATCCGATGGTGGGCAATCCGTGCAGCCGGACTGTTTTCGACCCGACTCGGCTGACGAATCTTCCCGGCAATGTCTGGGTGCGGGGCGCGATGGTGCAGGGCTTGGACATCCGGCCTCCGCTGGGGATTGAAGTAAGGATTGAAGGGCAGGAAATTCTCGCGGTCCGGATGGAATAAGCCGTCGCAGGATTTCTGCACGCAGTCCGCAAGGTCTCCCACCTAATCTCATTTCGCCATTGATGCTGTGCAGCGCCGGACCTCCTTTTGTTAACCTATCCCGATTCGTGCCTTGAGCTGTTAGCGACAGCTATCCAGCTGCGTGGGTAATGGGAACGAGAAGCGACTGACAACCATAAATAGCAATAGGATCGAGACGCATCACCCATGTGAGAAGACAAGAAAACAGAGGACGCAGGCAGACCCCGAACAAATCATCTTGATCGGTTCTCGACGATAGAGGCCGGGGAGTCACAGGCCGCGGAACAAAGACTGAACTGTTAGGTTTGTGGTGAAGCGGGGCCCGTTTTCGGGCCCCGCTTCAGCCAGAGTGAGTTTTGACTAGAAAACAACTTTTAACGCGAGCTGCAGAGTACGCTTCCCTCCGTTGAACTGGTGCGCGTTCAGGAAGTTCGAGCTGCTCACGTTGGCGTAGGAAGTGCTCAGTCCGTTGGTATTGTTCTGAAACACGTCCAGGTTCACGAGCGAGAAGTTGCGGTGGTTGAATACGTTAAACGCATTGACCGCGAATTCAACGTAGCGCGACTCGCCCCACATCGGGACCTTTTTATTCACGGACATGTTCCAAATGTTCACGCCCGGCGTGGATACAGTGTTGCGGCCGGACTTTGCCAGCGTTCCGGCGGGTATGGCTCCGAGCTGGCCTACGACGTACTGCGCATTCGGGTTAATGGCCACATAGCCGACGACGTTGCCGCTTCCGCCGCAGCCGGTTGTCGTGCTGGAAATACTGCTGGCTCCCGTGGTGGCGTCGCGGCAGACGAAGTTCACGCCGGTGCCGGTGCCCAGAGCGCCGCCAGGGTTGATGAAGGCGCGATCACCCGCGCTGTCGAGGTTTCCGTTTGTGTCCGTCCCAGAAAGCGGAGTAATTGGCTGCCCGGTCTGCGCTATGAACGTGGCGCTATACTGCCAGCCGTTGACCACGCCCTTCACAAGGCGATTTTCGGAGGAGGTGAACTTCGGCAGCTCATATACCCAAGCCAGCCCGAACTTGTGGCGGATGTCCAGAACCGAGCGGCCGCGCTCGCCTTCGATGTCGTACGCGGATTCCGGGCGGCGCGGGTTCACGCGGCTGCTGAACAGTTCGTTGGTCGCGTTGTCGATGTTGTGGGCATAGGTGTAGTTCGCACGCAAATACAACCCATGGGTGAAGCGCTGGTTGAAGTCCACAGAGCCCGAATGATAGACACCGCTGCCCTGGGGCTCGAAAGCGGTAACAAACCCGCCATCGAAACCCTGCGCGCTATAGCGCAGATCTTCCAGATTGCCCGCAGCTGACCGCGTGGGAGCCGTCAGCGAGAATGTCGCAGGAACATCCGACGCCTTCAGAAAGGTCGGCAATCCCTTGAACCCGTTTTCGAAGATGGTGATGGTGTTCAGCCGGACCTGCACAGGCAGAAAGATGCTGTCCGTGCCCAGATAGCGGACTTCAACGCCGGCGTTCTTCCAGAGCTGATGCTGAACACCCAGCGACCAGGTGTAGACCTCGGGGGCCTTGGTGTCCACGATCAGACTCTGGGTTGCCGAACGGGCATCCGCCTGGGTCGTAGGAGGTATGTTCACCTGGGCCAGACCACCGCCCGCCAGAAAACCTCTGCCGGTAGCGCACCACGCCGGAGGCGTGCCCGCAGCGCCCGAGCAGGTGAGATCAGGATTCTGCTCGGACTGAAGCTGCGGAGGCAATTGCAGCAGGGTGAGGTTTTGGAAGGTTACGTCGTAGGCGAGGCTGAACCCGCCCCGTATGGCCCACTTTCCGTTGGCGAAGGGGTCGTAAGCAAACCCGATGTGCGGACCGATATTGTTCCTGTCATCCTTGGGCACCCGGAAATCGAACACGCCGGGGAGACTGGCAATCGCGTTCAGCTTCTGCGTCTGTGCGTCACGCGGGTTACTGCTCCACTCGTACCGAACTCCCAGGTTGAAGGTCAGCTTGCGTGTGACCTTCCAGTCGTCCTGCGCAAACCAGTAAATGGCGTTCTGATTGCCCGCAAAGAAGCCGCTGCCGGCACCGCGCAACGCGCCGTTGAGGCCGTCGGGAACCAGGTCGTTGATGAAGGACTGGAGGTTTGCATAGTCCCACTCACCACGGGCGCGAGGAAGGAAGTCGCCGGGAACAATCCAGTGGCGCCACTCCGCGCCCCACTTGAATGTGTGTGGGCCCCGGGAGTAGCTCATCTGGTCCGCGAGTTGATAGGTATTCTGAGCCGCACCCTGCGGCGAATTGCCATCCGGTCCGATGTTCAGCGTGAGAGCGTCGATTTCCGCGTTGGGGAAGTTCGAGAAATTTGCCGGCACGCCGAAGCCGTTTGTATTGCGCGAATACGAAGCCCGAAAGTCGTTGACCAATCGGTTGCTGACGGTCCAAACGTCGGTGACGATCGCCTTGTGGTTGTTGGCGAACTGGCTGCCAGTAAATTCGGCCACAGGAAGGTCAGCGTTCTGGTTGGGCGCCCGGAAACGGTCGTACAGATAGCGGAAGCGGATGGAGTGTTTCGAGAGATCGATATCCCCGCTGGTGTTGATCGAATGCTCATTAAAGAAATCAGGAGCGGCAGCCTGGAACGGCCCGACGGGAATCGGAGTGCCGTTCACGGTTTGCACTTTGGTGGGATCTGCTGTCGCAGCGACCGGGAAGTGCGAGAGAATGTCTTTCACGGACTGATTGGCCGCCATGGCATTCAGAGCCGTTAGCCCCGCCGCGGTGGGAGCGAGCACGGACACGCTGGAAGCGGAGCGGCCACGATTGTTGTATTCATAGGCTCCAAAGGCGAATACCTTTTTCTTCAAGATCGGTCCGCCCAAGCTGCCGCCGAAGCGGTTGCGGTCAAAGCGCCGGGGTTGCGTGAGGCCGCTTTCCTTCTCAAGGTTGTCCATGGCAAGGAAGTCGCGGTTCACGTTGTACTCGTGGCCCTCTCCGTGCCACTGGTTTGTTCCTGATTTCGTGATGACGTTAAACTGTCCCCCGGCAGAATGGCCGTATTCCGCAGAGAACTGGTTACTGAGGAGCTGGAATTCCTGAACCGCATCCTGGATGACGTTCATCTGCGGTCCTGTCACGCCCACGTCGTTATTGTCCACGCCGTCGATCGTGAAGCCATTCATCCGCGGACGCGTGCCACCGACGGAGCCGCCCTGTCCCAGCACACCGCTTCCCATCAGGGTGGTGTTGGGCGCCAGCGCAGCAAGTGCGAGCACGTTGCCATCCACCTGGCCCACCGGAAGACTGGCGAGCCGCGAATCAAATGTGTTGGAAAGCTGCGAAGTAGTCGTCTGCACGATCTCGGCTCCCGCAGTCACTTCAATGGTGGTCGTCGTGACACCAACCTCTAACGTAGCGTTCGCTTCCACCACCTGATTGGAAGCCACATTCACATCCCGGCGCACGTAGGTGGAGAATCCTTTGGCCTTCACTGCGACCGTGTAATTGCCTACCAGCAGATTGGGGAAGATGTAAATTCCCGCGCTGCTCGTTTGGGTTGTTTGGACTACACCACTCGCTTGGTTGGTAGCCGTCACCTCAGCTTCGGGCACCACTGCGCCCGTTGAGTCCAAAATAGTGCCGCGCAATGTGCCATCCAGCCTTTGTCCGAACGCGACAGGCACCACCACAACGCAAAGCAGAATTGTCAGCCACAGTTGCAGCATTGATTTTAATCCGCCAAACACTTTCATGAAGTCCCCCATTTTTAGCAGTCTTTCCTCAACGGCGTCCAAAATACAGACAGCCCCATTGAATACCAAAGGCACATAGACATCCAAACATTTAGCTATTATAATCAATAACTTACGACGATTTACGTCGTGGGTGTGTATGGTTTTTAGTAGACACGTTTCATGACGCTACGTAAAAACGTAGAAATCGGGAAATCCGGCATAACCAACCCGAGTTCCTCTGGCAGTTCCACCGAGTCCACATCGAAGCTCGGGGCTGTGAAAATGGACTTGGCGCTCCCTCGAACGGCAGGACACCAACGCATGAGCAGTTCGCCGCATCTTGAGGGAATTGTACCCTGCGCCGACAATTTCGATGACATTTTCCATTTAGGTCCGGTCAGTTAGTTAGCCGTTAGGTCATCACCTGGAGGGGAAATGCGCAATACGATCGAGCTCAGCCTAGTTTTGTTGCTTGGTCTGGCGATTACCGATGGCAGGTGCTCCCCCTTTGGCAGACGAAATGACGAGGCGATCGCGACGGAAATCAAAACCAATATGTTTTCGGAGCCGACGCTGAAATCGGCGAACCTAAACGTCGAGGTGAAGAACGGCGTCGTCACGCTATCAGGCGGCGTGCCAGATGAGACAGCTCGATCTTCGCGACCGTCACCAGCCCACGGATCATCCAGTTCGGGCTGAAGTTCAACTTCTAACCCTGCGCTTTCGCAGGATCGGGGGCGGCTCCGCGCAATCCGGGGCGCCCCCCTTCTTTTTTGGAATTGCCTTTGCATATCCCCGCGGCATACTTCATTTCCTTCCTATCTTTCATGCCCAAACATCAGCGCAAAGAATTTACGAGGAATGTTCCGCTGATCTGATGAGCCTCAGGGCAGCTGAACAGCCGCGCCGCCCGCATCGGGGAACGGTTCCTGCCGCGTCCGCCATGTCTGTTGAGTCGTCCTTATTATTTAGGATATGTCGCGAGCTTATTCCGACTTGGCAGGTGTCAAGTTAAGATAAATCCATATATTAGACCTATATCTGGCTGATCTCGGACGCTCTCACCGATATTTCCTTGACAAGCTAGTTCGGACAGTGATACTCCTAGTCCCAAATTTGGGGAGTGTTGTTTGTTTTCTATTACATGCAATTGGAACCCGGGGCAGGTTGTTCAGTTTTCTTTAGCTGACAACCGCTGGGGCCGTAGTTCTCAAGGAGGGAAAGGAAGATGAGAAAACAGGCAGGGTTTTGGGGTGGTTTAATGATGTGCCTGCTGGTGGGCGCTTTGGTATGCTCCTGGCAGCCAGTCGCCTCCGCGCAGGAGACGACAGCAGGGATACAGGGGTTCATCAAAGACCCGAGCGGCGCTGCTATACCTCAGGCCACGGTGGAACTCACCAGCGCCGCCCTTATCGGGAGCAAGAAGGGGCAGAGCGACAGCAGCGGGTATTACCGTTTCTCTCTTCTGCCGCCCGGCGAGTACACGCTGACCGTGAGCGCTACCAATTTCCGCACCCACAAACAGACCGGAATAAAACTGGACGCGGGCCGGCTCCCCACCATTGATGTCCAGTTGGTAATCGGCGCGATCACCGAGGTCGTGGAAGTCTCGGGCCAGGCGCCTATCGTCGACGTGACCACCAGCAAAGCCTCGGTATCGGTGACGTCGGAAATCTTCACTCACCTTCCCAAGGGGCGCTCGTTCCAAAGCCTGATCCCCTTCGCTCCGGGCGCGCGCCAGGAGCCGCTGCAGAGCAACAATGTCGCGAGCGGTCGCACGGGCGGATTCCAGATCGACGGCGCATCGGACGGGGATAACCAGTACCTAGTTGAAGGTCTGGATACCACCGAGATCCGCAACGGCGGTACCGGCACCAACGTGCCCCTGGAGTTCGTTGAGGAAGTCCAGATCAAGAGTAGCGGCTTCGAGGCAGAGTTCGGCGGCGGGGCCGGCGTAGTCAACGTCGTGCAGAAGCGCGGCCACAACGAGTGGCATGGCAGCCTGTTCACCAAGTACACCACCGACGCGGCCAATGCCAACGATCAGTGCACAAACCTCGGGCCGAATACCGGGGGTACCGGGGCGGCATTTCAGCAGGCTAACCAGTGCGGTGCGCGCCAGAACCCCACCGCAACCACCCCACCGGCCCTCTCGCGTATAGACCGGCCGCTGGAGTACTACCAGCAGAAGAAGGACCACCGCCGCATTCTCGAGCCGGGGTTTGAGGCCGGGGGGCCGATCCTCACGGACCGGCTGTGGGCGTTCGTCAGCTACCTGCCATCGTTCGATCGCGACGGCCGGACAGTAAACTTCACTGGGGCGGTGAACCCCGGCGTCCGCAGCTTCACGCGCGTCGATGACACCCACAACGGGCTGGCCCGCTTGGACTACAGGGTGTTTGACAAGCTGCGCCTGTTCGGGAGCTGGCAATACGGCTATCGCCGGCTCAGCGGCATCAACCTCCCGGCCTACCCGGACTCGGTGACCGGGCAGAAAAACACGATCGCAGGCATCGACCCGGCAACTCTGCGCGCCGACACGGGCACGGTGAACCCGCTGAATATCTTTACCTTCGGCGGCGACTGGACGCCCAATTCCAAGACGGTGGTGACCGTCCGCTACGGCCAGTTTTTCTATAACACCGGAGACCGCGGCAGGCCTATAGGCATCCAGCACAACTATGACACAACCCTCTGCGGCCCCGCGTCCGGCTGCACGCCCACCTTGCAGTCACCGACAGGGGCCACCCTCGGCACCGATGGCAAGCCGATCGATCCCACGACGTCCTTCTCTAACACCGCGGGGTTCTCCGACCTGCCCGTCAGCACCCGCCAGATAGTGCGTGAGGCCTTGAGGCGGAGGCAGTTGCAGACGGACGTCGCCTACCATGTTGGGCATTTCCTGGGCGGCACCCACAACTTCAAGGGCGGGTACGGCTTCAACCGGCTTTCGGATGACGCGCTTACGGCCGCCCAACAGACCGCGACTGTCGTACTCAACTGGGCCACGGCCTACTCTCCCGGGAGCGCAGAAGGCAATACATCCTGTGCTACGCTGACCGCGGCCAACGGGAGCTGCCAGGGCACCGCCGGCTACTTCGTCGTACAGGATGGTGTGGATGTTAAGGGCACTGTGGCCAGCTACAACCATAGCCTCTACTTCCAGGATGCCTGGACCATCAAGCGCCTGACCATCAACGCGGGCGTGCGCTTTGACAAAGAATTCGTGCCTCCCTTCTCGGCCGGCGCCAACCAGCTCAGCTTCGGTTTCGGGCAGAAGGTTGCTCCGCGAATCGGAGCCGCCTACGACCTGCTGGGCAACGGCAAGGTCAAGATCTACGGAAGCTACGGCAAATTCTTTGACATCATGAAGTACTCGCTGCCGCGCGGTTCGTTCGGCGGTGAATACTGGCACAACTGCGCGTACGCGCTGAACGGCCCGAACTGGACCACCATTCTGCCCGCCGCTCCGGGGGGCATCAGTTGCCCACCCAGCGGTCCGGCAAACGGCGTAACGCCCAACACCGGCGTAGTCGGGGCGTTCATCGAGAACATCGATTTGCGCAAGAACCTGCTCAACCCAACCCTTCCCGGTCTGGATCCAAACATCAAGCCCATGCAGCAGCATGAGATCGTGTTCGGTACGGATTGGGCCATCAAGCCGACCCTGGGCCTGGAAGTCCGCTATGCCCGCAAGCGCCTCGACTGGGCGATTGAGGACATGGCGCTCACCGACGACTTGGGTTTCTACATCGGCAACGTAGGGACAGATTTCGGTGACGTGGTTCGCCGCATCACCCCGCCCGACAGCGGCACCGTCGGCGACCCGGGTCACCCCGCGGAGTGCCCCACTTGTCCGCGAGGGCCGAAGGCCCTGCGGCGGTATGATGGCCTGGAGTTCCGCCTGACCAAGCGCCCCTCCAGTCGGTGGTTCGGAGCGGTTTCTTACACCTACAGCAAGCTGACGGGCAACTACAGCGGCTTGTCCTCCACCACCCTCACCGACGGCGGCTCTGGCGGCCGCCACAACCCCAACAACGACCGTTCGTTTGACTTGCCGAATATGTCGTTTACGGCGCACGGCCAATTCATGGATGGGCCGCTGGCCACGGATCGTCCCCATACCCTGAAGCTGTTCGGCTTTTACACGATGAAGTGGCTCCATCAGGAGACCACCATCGGCCTGTCCCAGGTGGCGTTTTCGGGGACCCCCCGCGAAACCTGCTGGAACGCGATCGACAGCGTCGATGGCTGTTCCTTCGTGGAGAACCGGGGCGCCTTCGTGAAGCTGCACGTGGATGTGGATCCGGTCACCGGCGTGGGAAAGTTCGTCTCCGACGGGGTCGTCCATGGCTTGCGCACACCCGTGTTCACCCAGTCCGACATGACGATCGCCCACGAGATCAAGGTCAGCAAGACCAACGAGAACCTGCGGCTGGTCTTCGAGTGGAACGTGCAGAACTTGCTCAACCAGCACAGTCCCCTCGCCTATTGGACCGGCCCCATCAGCGGGCGCTTCAACGGCGTATTCCCGCCTACCGCTAGTGCGGCATGTCCTCCTGGTTCTGACAATGGTGCAGGTTCAGGCGCGGCGTGCGTCGCAGGTGCTGTCCCTGACCCATTCCCGGCACATTTCTTTCCGGGCACCGGATGTGGCACCTGCACTCCGGCAATTCCGCCCACGGCGAATCCGGCCTGGGATGGTGTCAACAACCCGTCCGGTATCAACTGGAAGGCATTCTTCACCGGTTGGGACTACATCGGCATAACCAACGCCACCCCAGGCCTGCGCCTGGACCCACGCTACGGCCAGCCCGTGATCTTCCAGGGGGCCCGCAACATGCGCTTCAAGGTCAAGTTCTCGTTCTAAACCGAGAATCGGTACTGAACCCTTCAGGGCCGGCATAGCAGCCGGCCCTTTTTTTTGCTCCAGGGCGCGTCACCCTTTCGGCTGGCGTGTTAGTATTCGCGTTCTGGCCTTATGCCAGGGTTTTCATGCTTATGTGGCGCCTGCCGCAAACCGTTTTGGTTCTGCTAGCCGTGGCTGGTGTGTGCGGTGCCCAGCAAATAGATCAGCTGGGAGCTCCCAAGCTCGTCACGCTGCGCTTGATTGTCAGTATCGAGGGCGACCTAGAGAAGGCCGCGAATGTGACGGTGGAGTTGATGGACGCCGTCGGCTTCGGTGGTGCCATGGACCGTAAGCTCTCCGACAACGACGGCACTGTGATATTCCGTACCCTTGACGGCCTGCACCGCTACCGAATTACAGGACCAGATATTGAACCGTACGAAGGTGACCTGGAAATCGTGCGCGGCGAGATATTCCACATGGAGCGCGTCCACGTTCGCCGCGCAGAGCGTGGGCGGCGCTCGAGCGAAACTCCACCCGGGGGACTTGTCGCCGCAGCGCGCCTGCGCGTCCCCGCTTCAGCCCGCAAGACTTTCGAGAAGGGCGCCGAGGCGATGCGCAAACAGCTTTGGCAAGAGAGCCGCACGCTCTTTGAAAGCGCCATACGCGAGTACCCACAGTATGATATGGCCTACAACGGTCTGGGAGCCGTTCAAATGCAGTTGAACGACGTCGAAGCCGCGCGGCAGTCATTCTCCAAGGCCATCGAGCTGAACCCTGATTTCGCCGGAGCGAACCGTAATCTCGCGCGCATTCTGCTGGCAGAACGCAAGAACAGTGAGGCGCTGCCCTTGCTGATGCGCTCTCTTACAGCCGAGCCCCAAAACGCCTGGGCGCTTACAAATGCTGCGAATTCGGAGCTTCTGCTGCACGATTTCAGCAACGCGATTCTGCACGCTCGCAAAGCCCACGCCGTGCCGCACCAGAGATTCGCCATGGTACACATCGTCGCGGCCCGGGCACTCGAGGCAACGCAGAAACCGGCCGAGGCCCTGGCGGAGTACCACCTGTATCTTGAGGAGGAACCAGGCGGCCCCAACGCCAGGCGCGCCCGAGAGGCCATCGCCCGCATTACAAGTCTCGTACCAACACCAGAATAGGACCGGCTGCCCGCGCCTGTTTGCCGCCTGAGTCGGCGCTTCGCGAACTGCCGAACACCAGGGAAAACTACGCCTACTAGGTCCGAACAGAAAGTAAAGCGAGCCCGCAGGGTAGCGAGTTTCTGCTGAACTTCGGAATCGAAGGTCAGGAGTTCAGCAAGGGAGGCTTGGCGAGATCACCCGGATTCGCGCTCCCCGCCTGGACGGGGCAGCCTCGCGACGGCGCTGCGCATCCTATATTGCGAATGCCATCGCCTCCAACCCGCCCGAAGTGATGGCAAAGTGGTGCATACTCTAAAGGGGCTGGATGGCGCAGAGCGCGCCAGCAATTTAGACAGAACTGGAAAGAAAGTAAGGGAGCGCCATTGGAGGGCGTATGCGAAGAACAATTCTTGTCACCCTGGCTTTGCTGGCGGCGATTGGCATAAGCGCCGGATGCGCCCGCTTTGGCGGGCACAGCGACGAGGCGATCGCGACGGATATCAAAGCCAAGATGTTTTCAGATCCGGCGCTCAAATCCGCGAACTTGAATGTGACGGTGAAAAATGGCGTGGCCACCGTGACGGGCGGGGTGCCGGATGATACAGCTCGGCTCGTCGCATACAAGCTGGCCAGCCAAGCGGAGGGCGTGAGCAAAGTGAACGACCAGATGTCGGTCGTGGCTGCGCAGGCTGCTCCCGCTCCAGCTCCGGCAACGGCGCCCGCGGCGCCGGAGAAACCAAGGGCCGCGAAGGCAGCCCGCGCGAAGCCGAAACAGGCTACGAGCCCGGCCCCAGCAGCTGCCCCTGCCGCCGACTCGGCTTCTGTGGCGCCAGTTGCGCCCAGACCCGCTACGCCGCCTCCCCCGCCCCCGCCGCAGCCGAAGACGGCCACCGTTCCTGCGGGAGCGACACTCACCGTGCGAACCATTGACGGAATCGACTCCGAAAAGAATCACTCGGGAGACGTTTTCAAGGGCTCGCTGGATGCGCCGATCGTCGTGGACGACGAAGTGATCGTGCCGGCCGGCGCGGACGTGAACTTGAAACTCGTGAATGCCAGCTCGGCGGGACGCGTCGCGGGCCGCAGTGAGTTGACAGTAGAGCTAACCAGCTTCGTCTTTCAGGGAAAGACTCACTACGTCGTGACAGGTGACGTACGCCAGGCCGGAGCTTCGCGCGGGAAACGCAGCGCGGCAACGATTGGCGGAGGCGCGGCCCTCGGCGCATTGATCGGAGCCGTTGCGGGCGGCGGCAAGGGCGCCGCGATCGGCGCAGCAGTCGGCGCCGGCGCGGGCACGGGCGTACAAGTCTTCACAAAGGGCCAGCAGGTCCGCATCCCGTCCGAGTCTCGGCTGGATTTCAAGCTGCAACAGCCGTTGGACATCACCTATCTGCCGGGAAAGCACACGCGCGCGCGGCCCTCGGCGGACCGGCCGCCCTCGGCGCAGCCTCCCGCGGATCAACCTCCCGCGCAACTGAACTGAAAACCTCGGCAAGTTTTCCGGGGCGCGCCACCGAGCGCGCCCCGCGCCTTTTCCTTGACAGAGCGCGGCCCTGCGGATAATCGTTTACCCCGTCATGCCAAAAACAACCTCGACGTTCCTGCCCACGCGGCGCAATTTCCTGCAGGCAACAGCGGCGGTTTCCGCCGCCTCGCTTCTGCCCAGTTCAGTTGCCCAGGCCGCCCCCAGCTCGGCAGACCTCCCGGCGGCATTCTCCGGGATCAAACCGCTGGGGCCGCGCGTGCGCCCCATCGCAGTGGAAGAATTTCGCGCACGCATGGCCCGCGCGCAGAAGCTGATGGCCGATGGGAATCCGAAGTTGGACGCGCTTTTCGTTTCGCCGGGCACGTCTCTGTATT
>JBGQHF010000091.1:0-13257 GCA_041497835.1 Terriglobia bacterium | reverse complement strand
CCGTGCTCTTCGGCTTGGTGCTGTTCCTCCTGATGCCGGCATTCGCGCGGGACACCGTGGGTTCCGCCGAGAGGTATGGCGCTTCGTTCGGCCTGGGCGTTCTGGTGTTGTTTGGCGTGCCGATTGGCGCGGTCATCGCCTGCGTCACCGTCGTGGGTATTCCTCTAGGAATCGCAGCAGTCATTGTGTGGCTCGTCGCGCTCTATTCTTCGCAGCTTGTCGTCGGAACCGCTGTAGGGAAGTTGCTGCTCGGGCCTGCGGGCGACACCTGGGCGATGATTGGGCGAATGGCGGTGGGACTGGTTCTGGTTCGTCTGGTCTTTGCCGTGCCTTACCTGGGAGGCTGGGTCAAGCTGGGCGTAATCCTGTGGGGCATCGGCGCGATTTCGCTGACGCTCTTCAAGCGCTTCCAGGCCGTCCTCCCTGCCGCTTCCGCAGCATAGGCCACCGGCGAAACGATTGCATAGAAACGGGCCGGAGGGAACTGCCCTCCGGCCCGTTTATTTGCGGAGGCGGACTAACCCGGATTAGTGTTTGCGAACCTTGGCCGCGAAGAACGGCGGAGCCGACTTGATGTAGAGAGCCCGGATGGAGACCACGTCGGTATCGGCGAGCGCGCTCGCACTGGCAACGCCTTCAAAGCTGGTTTGAGGTGAAAACGTCTGCACCTGGGCCATCGGTGAGATCCCAAAAACTGCCGGGAAACCCGTGACGTTGAAGAACTGACCCACTGGAGAGCCACTGACGGGGACGGTTACACGCGTGAAGCGCAGACGCACCCGGTCCACGGACACGGTCGGAGGGTTTCCGCTTGTCCCTGCGGTGAAGCTCTTTACGCGGACCTCGACCGTCTCTCCCGGCAGCATCTGTGCCGTATCCGTGGAGCCCTGGAAGATGCTCAACGGAGAGACGGGAACGGGCAGGTCCTTTGCGCCCACGACAAACGCCGGATTGACCGACAGCGTTACGATGGCCGGGTCTCCCACGGCGAGTCCGCCGATCAGCGAAGCGGTGGGTGCCTGCAATTTGTCGGTGATGGCAATCTGGAATTGTGTGGCAGTGTCCACGGAAGTGACGATACCTTCCAGTTCGTCATCGCTGGCGCTGTCCTGGAACTCGATCTCTGTGGCGGTGAGCGTCCCGTCCGCATTCACTGCCAGGTCCACGCTCAGGACCTGCCCGACCGTCATGCAGGAAAAAACGGGAGCAGGACAGGCCGGCGTCGTTGGGGAAATGTCAAAGACTGTGCCGGCGTTGGCGGTTGCCACGAACTGGAGCGGGGAGCGCGTGAGAGATTGGATGGTGAAAGTCTTTGTCGTCTGATTTTCTGCCGACACCACGCCCAGGAAATCTTCAATCGAATCCATCTGGCCCACGGGCAAATTTGGCAGAGGCAAGGAAATGGCTGTGAGGACATTTGGCTGCGTGAAGTCCACGGCGAGCGCGCCGGCCGTGGACGTGATGGCGTTGGCCAGGTTGAAATCCAGCCGGAGTCCCTTCTGCTGGCCGTTGGTCAGGGTCAGCGGAAATGGCGCGGAGCTGATCGTGATGGTTCCCGCGGAGACGAGTGGGATCTTACAGACCTTGTTGACCGCGCAGCCCGAGAGCGTGACCGCCGACTGATTGAAGATAGTGAGGACCGGGTTCGAGACCGTGACGCCAATGCTCTGGTAGGTTCCCGCCGGAACAGTGAAGCCGCCGAGTCGAATGGCGTCCGTCTGAAGCCGGGCGAGGTCGAATGTTTCCGGGCCCGTCGTGAGAGAAACGGGCGTGCCGGTTGATGGATTCAGGGCGACTCCGGTGACCGTCACGTTGAAGTTGAGGACGGAAACTCCCGCAGGCGGCGTGTCCGTCAGTGTGACGGAAAAAATAGCCGTGCCACCTCCGCCTCCCCCGCCGCCTCCGCCTGGCAGGCCGCTGCATGAGCCCAGCGCAAGCGAGGCGACGAAAAGAACAGGAATGGAAAAGTGTCTCGCTCTCATACAACCCCCGCGTCTGACTGCGTCGAATCCCGTTGCCGGGTGGTTCCCCGCCCTGACACCCAATCTAACCCGAACACTATTGTAAGCGCCTGTGGTTGGAGTCGTGGCTTGTTTTACTGATAACCGGCGGCATACCGCGTGGAAAGAAAACGGGCCGGAGGGAACTGCCCTCCGGCCCGCCATTGGTAATCGTTGTGAGGTTTGGTTAGCGCTTCCGCACCTTCTTGGCGATCAATTCCGGCGGATTCGCGCCGTTCTTGAAGAGCAGGCCCTTGAGGGACACCGTGTCCTTATCGGCCAGACCGGTGACTCCCGCGACGCCCTCAAACTGCGTGGCGGATTGGGTTTGGACGTGAACCGTTGTCGCGGTGAAGACGGACGGCAGGCTGCCCACGGTGAAGTTTGGCGGGGCCACTGCGCCGCTGACGGCTGCCGTAAATCGCGACATCCGCAGCCGCACGCGGTCTGCAGTGAACGAGACCGGTGGACCCGCTGTTACTGCACCCTTAAGGCGAAGCTGAACTGCCTGGCCTTCGATCAAGTCCCCAGAGCCGGCGAACATCAGGCTGGACGGGATGGTCAGTCCTTCCTTCTGGATTATGAACTGCGCGCTGGGATCAAGAGTTACCTTCACCGGATTGCCCAAATTGAGGTTGGTGATATTCCGCAGTTCCTCGAGAACGACCAATTCGAAGTGTGTGGCGTCAACAACTTTGGTGATCACGCCCTCGGCTTCATCGTCCTCGGCGTCGTCCTCGAATTCAACTTTCCTGGCAAGGAAGGCGCCGCCCGGTTGCATCTTGGCATCCACTTCGACGACCTTGCCGTTGGCGAGGCAGGCGAAATCATTTGGTTTCGGCGTGCAGCTTTCGAACTCGAACTTTGTGTTCGCGTCCGTTGTAATGCTGACCGTGCCGTTCACCGTCTTTACGTCAAACGTCTTTTTGGTGGTGTCCAAGTTCTGAACCGTGCCCCGGATGTCATCCAGATCGTCGAGCTCACCTTCAGGTTGGGGGGTGAGTTGCTTGGCTGATACGGAGCCGGATTGGCTGAAGTCAACGCCCATGGCAGCCGAGAGGATGGCGTCCGGGCTGATGTCCACCCGGATTCCCGTCGGCGAATTGCCGTTGATCGTGATGCCGCTGCCGGGGAACGTAAACGTTGCCTTGAGTGTTCCCGCGACAGGTTGGATTTCACAGACCGCGCCGGCGGCGCAGCCCGCTAGCGTAGCTGCCGTGCCGTTCTTGAAGGTAACCTCGGGATTGCTAAAGGTGAGGTCAATGCTCGTGTACGTGCCCGGCTTCACAGTCGTCGTGCTCAAGAATGCCGCTTCGGTCTCGAGCCGCTTCACTTCGAGACGTTGCGTCTTGCCGCCGAGCAGATCCACCGCGCCGGGATTCAGAACCGCACCCGTCAAAGTGACTTCGAACGAGATAATGCTCACATTCGCCGGCGGTGTGTCCGTAACCGTAAAAGATACCGCCGCGCCCTGTGGCGACGGCGCAATGTTATTCGTGCCGCTACAGCCTGCAAATGCAAGTATCCCCAGCGAAAGGACGAGCAAAATCGAGCGCAGCTTATTAGTGTTCATGCCAGATTGTTCCTCCGTAAGAATAGGGCGAAAGAGGGCGTAGTTTGACATAGGATGCAGTTTGATTACCAGAGGTTGCCCCCGTAAGTCTCTGATTATTAAGGTCATATCTAATTGATTTCGTGGCGCGCGTGGGAAAAGTATCGGCAAGTGAGGAGAATCTACATTCCCATACGGGGAATGAAACTTCGGCCTATCGGCATCCGCGGTCTGTAATCCGTCCGGCAGGTGCTTCCCGGCATTCCAGTCGTGACGTCGGCAGGGCGAGTGGCTGTATGCTATCGTAACGGTCTAACTGTCTGCTCCGGTCCGTGATGAGGAGTAAGTCTCCCATTGAAACGCCCCGCCAAGAAGCCTAGGAAGTCTGCCAAAACCTCCCGGCACACTGACACCGCGTCTGTTCCCAGCAGAAGATATGAACCGGTCACCGATGAAGCAATCGTCCCGCCCCGAGAAGTAGATTCGACGGAGAACCGCCCATCCATGGCTGAAATTTTCGGTCCGAGTGGGCTTCTCGAACAGTCTATGCGTGGAGGATACGAGCATCGCCGCGGGCAGCTCGAAATGGCCGAACTCGTCCACGACGCTTTTGAAACACGCCATCATGTGATCGTTGAAGCCGGAACGGGAACGGGGAAAACGCTGGCGTATCTGCTCCCGGCCATCATGAGCGGGCGGCGGGTTGTGATCTCGACGGCCACCAAGTCGCTGCAGGAGCAGCTGTATCAGAAGGATATTCCGTTTCTGCAGAAGCACTTCGCCCCCGAACTGAAAGTTGCGGTCATGAAGGGGCGCTCGAATTTTCTGTGCAAGCAGAAACTTCACCACATGGCCGATCAGCCGCTGCTGAGAGGAATCGAGGAGCTGGACGCGTTCCGGCAGATTCGCGAGTGGGCCGAAGTGACGGAAACGGGAGATCGGACCGAGCTCAATTTTCTGGCGGACGATTCCGAGCTGTGGGGAAAGCTGGACGCCCGCAGGGACACCTGCACGGGGCAGAAATGCCCGGATTATCAGCAATGTTTCCTGACGGCGATGCACCAGCGCGCGCGAGAAGCCGATCTGATCATCGTCAATCATCATCTTTTCTTTGCCGACCTGGCTCTCAAGCAGGACGACTTCGGCAGTATCCTGCCGGAATACTCGGCGGTGGTTTTCGACGAAGCTCATGAGATCGAAGACGTGGCGAGTGACTATTTTGGCCGGCAGATTTCGAATTTCCGCTTCGAGGAACTGGCGCGCGACATGGATCATGCCCTGCGCCTGCTCCATCTTGGGTCAGCTTCGCTTTTGCGGCGCACGCAGCGAGTCCGCGAACGCAGCCGCGCGTTTTTTGAATCCTTTCCGGCGCGTGAAGGACGGTTTCCGTTCACCCGAGGTGAGCGTGAAGCGTTTCTCGATCAGCACCGTGAAGCTTATGATGCGCTTGTTCAATCCCTTAAGTCGCTCGAGACGGAATTGGCCGCTCTGCCGCAGAAACCCGAGGAGCTGGTGCGGACGGCCCGCCGCAGTTTTGAATTGCGCCAGGAGCTTGCGTTTCTCTTCGAATCGAACGAGAAGAACTTCGTCTACTGGTACGAGCGCCGCAGCAAAGGCGTGTTCCTTGCAGCGACGCCGATTGACGTCAGCCAGATTCTCCGCGAGCGTCTGTTCGAAGCGTTCGATACGGCCATCCTGACTTCGGCGACGCTTACAGTGGGCGGGCGTTTCAGTTACATCCGCCAGAGGCTTGGGCTGGATCACGCAAAGGAACGCGCTCTGCCGCCGGAATTCGACTTCGCCTCCCAGGCGTTGCTCTATCTCCCGCCCGCCATGCCGGACGTGCGCGATGCCTCTTTCGCGGCGAAAGCGGCTGACGAAATTGTGCGCCTGCTCGAGCACAGCGAAGGGCGCGCCTTCTGTCTTTTCACCAGCTACAGCCAGATGAACGACCTTTACGAACGTGTGCGCACGCGCATCTCCTATCCCCTGCTCCTGCAGGGCACGGCGCCGCGCAGCGTTCTGCTCGAACGGTTTCGCACAACACGCCATGCGGTTCTCTTCGCCACGTCGAGCTTCTGGCAGGGCGTGGACGTGCCCGGCGAGCAACTCTCTTGCGTGATCGTGGACCGTTTGCCGTTCGCAGTGCCGTCCGATCCGATTGTCGCTGCGCGGGTGAGCGCGTTGAAGGAAGACGGCCGGGATGCGTTCTTCGAGTATCAGGTGCCTCAAGCGGTGCTCGCGCTGAAGCAGGGCTTTGGGCGGCTGATCCGAGCAAGGACCGACCGCGGCATTCTGGCTCTGCTCGATACCCGCATCGAGCGCATGCGCTATGGTAAGATTTTTCTGGAATCTCTGCCGAACTACGGGACGACACGCGAGATTGCGGAGGTCGCCCGGTTTCTCGAGGCGGAACACTTGGCCGCACGGGGGGCCTGAATCGTGGGACGGAATCGAGCCGGCTGAAATCGGCGGTGCTCGAGTCCCCGCACAGGACCCGTTCGCACAGCGGCCCCCGTTCGCCTGATCACGGAACCTCGGCACAATTCCCGGAGAAATATGTTCCAGGTCAGCGTGGAAGAGACGTTTTCCGCCGGGCACGCCCTGCGCGGATACAAGGGCAAGTGCGAGAATCCGCACGGGCACAACTACCGCGTGCGCATTACAGTCGAAGGTCCGCAGCTCGATTCCATCGGACTCCTCGCCGATTTCACCCACCTGAAGTCTGCCATTCGAGAGATCATCCATTCGCTCGATCACCAGTTTCTGAACGACCTCGAAGCCTTTCGCACGCTAAACCCTTCGGCCGAGAACATGGCCAAATATTTCTACGATGAATCTATGCGGAACTTGACACAACTTCCGCCCGGCGCGCGGATCACGGAGATCATCGTATGGGAGACGGATACGAGCCGCGCGCAGTACCGCCCCGGCACCTAGCCAGCGCCGGCCAACGCCAATGAACCGTTCCTTCCTGATCATTTTCATTCCCGCTCTGATCGTGGCCGTGTATTACATCTTTGCGCTGCGGCATTTTGGCCTCCCGGCAGGTTTTTTGAGGCTGGGTGTGGTGGTCGCAGGATTTCTACTGGCCACCTGGTTAGTCCGGCGGCGCGGTGCAGGAAAATCGAACTCAAGCGGTCCGTAAGCGATGCTCACCGAGGATCGCCTGCCGGCTCGGCTCTTAGCTCCACAAGCTCATCTTGGACCCAGCGGCGCGGGGCGTGTAGAACCAGGTCTCGATAGAAGTAAGGATATGAGTGAGGACGGGCAGGAACACCTGTTGCACGCGAGGCCGAAACGACAACATGGGGGATTCGCGAAAAACGGTGGTGCTATTGACCGGGGGGATGGACTCTTGTGTGACGGCGGCGATTGCGCGCGAGCGCCATTGCGGCGACAATCTTGCCCTGCTCCACGCCAGCTACGGGCAACGCACCGAGCGCCGGGAACGCCGGGCTTTCGACGAAATCGCGGACTTCTACAAAGTGCGGGAACGACTTGTCGTGCGGCTCGACCATTTCCGCGTGATCGGCGGTTCGGCTCTCACCGACCCTAGGATTGCCGTTCCGGAAAACGAACTCGGCGCACTCGGACTGCACGGCAATGCGATTCCAGTGACTTGCGTGCCGTTCCGCAATGCGCATTTTCTTTCCGTCGCAGTGAGCTGGGCGGAAGCAATCGGCGCGGGCGCGGTCTATATCGGCGCCGTTGCCGAAGATGGATCCGGCTATCCCGATTGCCGGCCCGAATACTACCGCGCGTTTCAGGAGCTGGTGTGCAGGGGCACTCGTCCGGAAACACAAATCGAGATCGTGACTCCTGTCATTGCGATGAAAAAGAAGGAGATTGTCCAGCGGGGCATCGCCCTGGGCGCGCCGTTGCATCTAACGTGGTCGTGCTACCAGAACGAGGACGCGGCCTGCGGCGCGTGCGACAGTTGCCTGTTGCGGCTGCGGGCTTTTGCAGAGGCGGGAGAGACAGATCCGATTCCGTATCGCCGCGCTGCTTCCGCCCGGTCCTGATCTTCGCCCGGGGCGCCGGGTGCGCTTGGATTCTCGGCAAAAGAGGACAATAATGGGCTGGGGACTGAGAAACCGGGATTGGTTTTCTTTCATGAGAACCGGGGAAGCTGAAAACCCCGCAGAGAGCCTAAAGGAGAGATTGGTATGAAGCGATTTGGAGATGCGGGGATGCGCGCCGTGCTGGTGCTCGCGGCGATTCTTTGCATGCTGGCGCCACGCGCCGCCGCGCAGTTTGATGGCGTGATTCACGGCCAGATTCTCGACGTGAATGGAAAGCCCTGGGCGAATCTGGGAATCCAGGCGGTGAGCGAGCAAGGGGCAAAAGCGGAAACGAAGACGGATGACAAAGGGAATTTCGTCATCCGCAACTTGAAGCCTGGCATTTACACAGTGAATATCCTGCTGCCAAATCAGGCGCCGTTCCAGACCCAGGTCCGCGTGCAGAGCGGCCAGGATGCCCTTGCCAGCATCAATTTCAAAGACGTTGTCGCGAAGCAGGGTGCCGAAGCCGCTGAAGTGGTCAAGAAACAGGAAGAGGAGAAACAGAAATTTGCGGGCATGAAGGAGCACTTCGCCGCTGGCAATACAATTCTCGACCAGATGCGCCAGGTGAAGAACGAGCTTTCGAAGGTGCCCCCCGAGCAGAAAGATCAGAAAGAGGCGCTGAAGCAGAAGCTCACGGATCTAGCGGGGCAGGCGACCAACGAGTTCACGGCAGCACAAAAGGCTGCCGGCGAGAAAGATCCAAACATGCACCTGCTGTGGGCGAAGTTGGGAGAATCATACGATGTCGCGGGACGCAACGATGATGCGATCAATGCCTATAAGCAAGCGATCGCAGCGAAGCCGGACGCGGCGGGTTACTACAATAACCTGGGCAACGTGCTGGCGCGCGCCGGCAAGGTGGAGGATGCCCGGGCTGCTTATGTGAAGAGCGCGGAGCTCGACCCCACAAATGCCGCCACGGCGTGGCGTAATTTCGGAATTGTCCTTTACAACGTAGGCCGGATGAAAGAAGCCGTGGAGCCGTTGAAGAAAGCCACGGAGATCGATCCCAAGAACGCACAAGCGTGGTACCTGCTGGGCGCAGCGCTGGTCGGCTCGATGGATTACAAACAGGTGGGCGACAGAATGGAAGTGTACGTCCAGCCTGGCACTGCCGAAGCCTACGAGAAGGCGGTGGAACTCGATCCCAACGGCGTTTACGGCCAGCAGGCAAAACAGGGCCTTGAGGCGTTGCAGCAGATCGCGCCAGGTATTCAAACGAAGTTCAGCAACAGGAAGAAAAAGCCTTAGGCGCGCGACATTCCTCGAATCGGAAAAGGCCGGCTCTTTCCGAGCCGGCCTTTTCGTTTCTCTATCCCCCGCGAATGGTAGAAGGTTCCCTGGCCGCGGAGGCTAGCGGTGTGTCAGCGTTCCCGTTGTTTTTGTTCGACGGAGTGCCCAGCCAAACGCCAAGATTGAGACCGGCAGCAGAACCGCTGCGAAGAGGAGAAGCGCACATAAGGGACGCAGGAGCTGGCCGAAGCGCGTGCCGGCGAGCAACGCTTCGCGCATCGCGTCGAGCGCGTAAGTGACCGGGCTGAGCCAGGCGAGGAATTGCAGCCAGCCAGGGAGGATGTTCACCGGAAAGAGCATACCGCTGACGACGCTCGAGACGCCCAGGACGAGCCACTTGGCCGGATTGCCGCGCTTGAACAGCAGCAGATAGCTCGCGGAGAAAATCCCCAGGCCGGAGAAAGCCAACATCGAAGCCACGAGCACGGCAATGACGGCGCTCCAGTTTGCCGCGCCAAGCGGAAACCCGAACAGTGCGGCGCCCCAGCCAAGATACACGGCGACGCGCACGGTCGTCGCCGCAAAGGGATAGATCGCGGAGCCCGCGAGAATCGCCGAAAGAGACGTCTGCGTCACCAGAAGCGGCTCGAGGGTGCCCGTGTCGCGCGCTTCTTCGAGGCTGTGGTCGAAGGTGTCCAGCGCGACATTCAGGTAATCAAAAAACGCAAAGCCAACCAGCGCAAACGCGAAATAACTTCCGCCTTGCGGCAGAGCGCGAGATAGCCCCGGGCTGTCAACAAACCGCGCTACGTAGTAGAACGTCGCGGCGCCGAACAACGCCTCTACAACCTCAAGGATGAAAGGCGCGCGATAGGTGCGCGCGATGGCGAAGTCGCGTCGGAAAAAAAGCCACAGCTCGCGCAGCACCCGCAAGCTCACGATTCCTCTCCGGACGCTTCCATCTGTGCGTAGCGCCGGCCGGTCAGGTGGAAGAGCGCTTCTTCCAGAGTCGCTGCGCCAGCTTTTGTGCGAAGGGCCGTTGGCGTATCGAGAGCGACGAGCGTTCCCGCGTCGAGGATGGCCACGCGGTCTGCGAGTTGCTCGACTTCAGCCAAAGTGTGCGAAGCGAAAAGCAGGGTTGTTGCACATCGCTGAACGACTTCACGGCGCAAATACCGGCGGAAATCGGCGGCGGCCAGGGCGTCGAGACTGCGTGTTGGTTCATCCAGCAGCAACACGCGAGGCCCATGAAGGAGTGCCCGTGCGAGACTCAAGCGCTGGACTGTGCCGGTAGAAAGCAGGCGAGCCTGCCGGTCGAGCGCGTCGGCGAGTCCGAGGGGTCCGGCGAGCCGCTCGATGCGGCGATCGATTTCCATCACAGCGAGATGATTAAGCTGGCCGAAGAACCGGAGATTTTCACGCCCCGTGAGGCGTGCGTAGAAGCCGAGATCGCTGCCCGCATGGTAGCCGAGCAAGCGGAGCACTTCCCGCGAGTTGCGTGCTGAGTCGTAGCCGGCGACGCGGGCATGGCCGCGCGTCGGGAGCAACAGGGTCGCCAGAATGCGCAACAGTGTGGACTTGCCTGCGCCATTCGCGCCGACCAGGGCCAGAGCCTCACCTTCGCTCACCGCCAAGGACACGCCGGCAAGCGCCACCGCCGTCGGCGCTGCGAAGGGCTGGAGAAACGCCCGCCAGCCACTGTGAGCGGCCGGGAAGAGTTTTTCGAGAGATTCGACGGCGATTGCGGGTTCTGTCACCAGCGAACTTATATCGCTTCTTATGTCGGAAGACAAATGCCGCTGCCCCACGCCCCGGCGATGGCAGTGCGCCTGAAATCCCGGTACACTGGAAACCGATGCTTCCCTCGTTTTCGGCGAACAGATTGATGTGTGAGCAGGTTTCCTGATGGTGCGCTTTTCGGATGGCGTGGTTGCGCCGCCCCATGTGCTGGTCCGATTCCTGGACAAGGAATCGGTCCTTCTGAACCTCGAGACGGAACGCTATTTCGGCCTCGACGAAACCGGCACCCGGATGTGGCAGCTTTTGACGAGTTCGCCGTCGGTGGATGCGGCCTATCAGGAATTGCTCGCCGAATACGACGTGGATGCAAGCAAGCTCCGCGCGAATCTTTCGGAATTGCTCGATCGTCTCCTCGCACACGGACTCCTCCATGTCCACACCACCGGCGTGGAATCTTCTCCAGCGCTATAGTGCGCTCAGCAGGATGGAGAGACGCCTGTTTGTGCGGGCGAGCCTGCTTCTTCCCGTGCTAAGAGCGAGCTTGCGCTTTGCTGGATTCCGCAGGACACAGTCGCTGCTCGACCGCTGGCTCCCTAAGGAGACCGGGAACTCCTCTGCAGGCAACAGGACTGCGCCCGAAACGATCGCCGCAACGGCGCGCATGGTGCGGGCCGCGGGGCGGTATGGCCCCGGCCGCGTAACCTGTCTGGAAGAATCGCTCGCCCTCTGGTGGCTGCTCGGAAGGCAGGGTATATTCGCGCAGCTTCGCATCGGGATCCGCAAGCAAGTGGAAACATTCGAGGCGCACGCCTGGGTAGAGTGTGGTAGCACGCCGCTGGGTGATGCCGAAGAAGTGCATCGCCACTACGCGGCCTTCGATGAATCGTTTCCCTCAGAAAGCACGGAGGCACGGTGAGCGGCTTCGCCGGGATGATCTCTGCGGACGGCGCGCCGCCGGACGGAAAGCTAATTGAGCGGATGTCGGCCGCCCTCGAATTTCGCGGGCCGGACACGAAGCGAGTCTGGACCTCGCCGGGAGCAGCTTTTTGCTTTGCTTTCCTCCGTACAGGCCCCGCTCCGCAGGCTTCCTCGCAGCCGCTGCTAATCGATGACGGGATCCACCTCCTCGGAGACATTCGCCTCGATGGGCGCGAGGCAATTCGGCGGAGACTCGAATCACAGGGCCGTGTTCTGGCCGCGCTGGTTTCGGACGAGGAATTGGTGCTTCACTGCTGGCGCGAATGGGGAGAGAGCTCCCTTGCTTTCCTCCGCGGCGATTTCTCTTTTGTCATTTGGGATAGCCTCGCGCGCTCGTTCATTTGTGCGCGCGATTCGATTGGGGCCAGGCCGTTCTTCTACGCACTCTCCGGCCGAAACTTGTTTTTCAGCAATACGCTCGACGTTTTGCGGCTCGCCCCGGATGTGAGTGAGGATCTCGATTGGCGCGCCGTGGGGGATTTTCTCCTGCAGGCTTGGTGCCCGGATCCAGATCGCACGATCTATCGCGACATCCGGCGTCTGCCTGCGGGACACCTGCTGCGATTCCGCGATGGCGCCGCACACATCCGGCGCTATGCCGAATTCCCTGTCGAAGAGCCGTTGCGCCTGAAGAGGCCGGAAGAGTATGTCGAAGCATTTCGCGAACACTTTGAGGAGGCGGTACGCGACCGGCTCCCGGCGACTTCCGCGGCGATTTTCTTGAGCGGCGGTCTCGACTCAGGCTCCGTCGCCGCCATCGTTGCTCAGGTTGCGCGTCGAGATAATTCCGGCTGTGCGCTGCGCGCCTTCACTCTGGACTATCGTCCGCTTTTTGCGGATGAAGAGAGCCACTATGCTTCGCAGACGGCGCGGCATCTCGGCATACCGATCGACATTCTCTCCGCGGGATCGTGTCGGCCGTATGCGCGCTGGGAGGAAGCGACTTTCCGAACGCCCGAGCCCTGCCACGAGCCGTTTTTTGCGCTGCAGCTGGAACAGTTCCAGCGCGTGTCGGCACATGCCCGCGTGGCATTCTCTGGTGACGGCGGCGATGTTGTTTTGGACGGCCAGGCATGGCCGTATCTGAAGTACCTATTCGGCCGCCGGGAATTCGGCACCCTACTGGCTGCCTATGGGGGGTTCTTCTTTAGATATGGTCGTATTCCTCCGCTCCGCGGAGGATTTCGCACGCGTTTCCGGAGCTGGTTCAGACCGTCCACAGAAGAAGCCGACTATCCCGGATGGCTCGATCCGGAATTCGAAAAGAACCAAAACCTTCGAGAACGCTGGCGCGAACTGCAGCAGCCACCCAGGTTTTTGCATCCCGTGCACCCGATTGCCTACACCGCATTGACGAGCGCTTTTTGGCCGAGCACTCTCGAAGCGGAAGATCCCGGTTGGACCGGCGTGCCCGTCGAGCTGAGAACCCCGCTGTTCGATTGGCGAGTCCTGACGTTTCTCCTTCGCGTGCCGCCCGTGCCCTGGTGTGCAAAGAAGCACCTACTCCGCAGAACAGTCCGGGAACTGCTACCGAGGGGCGTGCTCCGGCGGCCAAAGACTCCGCTCCGCGAAGACCCGCTTGCGATTCACGCGCATCGAGGCGGTCTGCAGATGGAGCCGCTTCCCGATCCTGTGAGAGAGATAGAACGGTTCGTGTCCTGGCCGCGCGTGCAGAGCGTACTTG
>JBGQHF010000090.1:0-13301 GCA_041497835.1 Terriglobia bacterium | reverse complement strand
TCGTCGCGTTGCGCTCGGGGCCGGTCGAGATCATGCCGATCTCGACCTGAAGAAAATCGGAGATGAAGCGCAGATAGTCGAGCGCGGCCTTGGGCAATTTGGCGGCGTTGCGGACGCCATAGGTGGATTCGTTCCAGCCGGCAAAGGACTTGTACTCCGGGGTGACGCGGCTGAATTCTTCGGCGCAGGCGGGCATATCGCGGAGAGGCGCGCCTTTGTAGCGGTAGCCGGTGCAGACCTGGATCTCGCTCTGGGTATCGAAGACGTCGAGCTTGGTGATGACGAGCGAGTCCATGCCGTTGATCATCTTGGCGTAGCGGAGAACCATGAGGTCGAGCCAGCCGCAGCGGCGCGGGCGTCCGGTGACGGCGCCGAATTCCTTGCCGCGGTCGCGCACTTCCTTGGCCTCGAGGTCGGGCATTTCGGTGGGAAATGGCCCAGCGCCGACACGCGTGGTGTAGGCCTTCGAGACGTTGAGAACAGCTTTGATCCGCGTGGGTGCAACGCCGAGACCTGTCGCTGCGCCGCCGGAAGTCGCGTTCGAGGAGGTGACGAAGGGATAGGTGCCGTGGTCGATATCGAGCATGGTGCCCTGCGCGCCTTCGAAAAGGACGGACTTGCCGGCATCCAGCGCGCCGTTCAGCAGAGCGGAGGTGTCGGTGATGTAGCCGCGGATTTTTTCGCCGAGCTTGAGGGTTTCTTCGATGGCGTTTGAGAGATCGAGTGAAGCCCCGTAGGTGCCCCGGGCGATGGCGTTTTTCTCGTCGATGACGCGCTGGGCTTTTTCGCGGAAGAGCTGCGGGTCGAGGAGATCGCAGACGCGAAGGCCGCGGCGGGCCATCTTGTCTTCATAGGCGGGGCCGATGCCGCGGGAGGTGGTGCCGATTTTGTTCGCGCCGCGAGCGGATTCGGCGGCTTTGTCGAGCTCGCGGTGATACGGAAAGATGAGATGGGCGCGGTTGCTGACGTGGAGGCGGCCGGAGACGTTGATGCCGCCCTGTGCGAGCGTCTCGATTTCGGCGACGAGCGCCGCGGGATCCACGACGACGCCGGCGCCGATGATGGCGTGCTGTTTGGGGCGAAGTATGCCGCAGGGAATGAGCTGGAGGACGAAACGATTGCCGTCGAAGATGACGGTATGGCCAGCGTTGTGGCCGCCGGCGCAGCGGGCGATGTAGTCGAATGAAGCGGCCAGGTAGTCCACGACCTTGCCTTTTCCTTCGTCACCCCACTGCGCGCCAACCACGACGACCGATTTCATCGCTTACCCTTCTTTTTCCAACGCTTTTCCGGCCGCACGATTCCCCACCCTGCTTTTCACTGCCGTGCAATGTGGGGAGAAATTCTCGGGGACGGCAAAAAACAATGCTACGCCGGGAGCGGTTCGAAGGCAAGCGGAGGAGGGTCGTGCTGGGGAAAAAGCCGCCAAGAGTGCATTCACTCGGAACCGTCGGGGTCATCGGGCTTGTCGTCGGCGGGGTGGACGCCGAGGCGGTCATTGCGCTCGCCGACTGCGAGGCTGCGGATGCAGAGAACGGTGGAATCCTGGCTGCACTGGTAGATTTGCCAGGCGGGAAGATCCTGGGGCTTGACGATGTAGTTGCCTTCCTCCATGTCGCCGGCGTCGTCCTGGCTGGTCATGACAATGGAATTGCCCGAGCGGGCGCGGACGCGGAACTGGCCGGAGGAGGGCTCGTAATTACCGTAGGCGAAACAATGGCCGATGCAGGCCCGGTCCACGATGTGATTGACGAAGAAAATGCGCGAATCCGGGGGAGAGAAAATCGTCTCCATGACGCGCTGGCCAGGAGGAAGGATCCGGACGAGGCCCGCAGCCCGATCTTCCATGCGGTCGAGTACGGAAGTCTCCTGATAGGTGAGGGTGAAGAAGACGGCGGCGATGCCGGCGAAGCCGAGTGCGTGCCAGAAGCGAGGCTGGATGGTGGCGAGGAGGCAACAGGCGAGGACGGCGGAGATGAGGGAGAGGCGCTCGACAAGGAGAGAGACGGGCGCAGAGTACATGGGAAAAAAGACGAGCCCGGGCAGAAGAAAGACGGCCATCTGGCTGACGAGATACAGCTGAAGGAGGAGGCCGGTGCGGGCGAAGAAGCCGGGTTCGCGGCGGCGGAAGGCGTCGAATAGGAAGGAGAAAACGGCGAAGAGGAATGCAGCGGCGGCGGGATAGATGTGACGATCAGTAGAAAGGGCCAACTGGTCGGCGCCGTTGGAGAGATACCGGGGAGTGAGCGGCTGATCCACTGCGAAGTGGCGAGGGAGATAGAAGTGCAGAAAGACGAAGGTTGCCGCGGGCAAGAGAAGAAGGAGGAATTGGGCGCGACCGGGAACTTTTTCGGCGAGGGCGATGTAAAGCACTGCGCCGAGAAACCAGACGAGGCCGATGGGGTGGGCGAGGAGGATGAACGGGGTAAGCGCGAGAGCAGAGTATCTTTTCCAGCCTGTGGCGTCGAGGAAAAGGGCGAGGCCCCAGAAGGACAGGCCGAGAGAAAGGTAGTAGTTGAAGAAGCCAGAATGAAATGTCCAGCCGTAGGTAAGCATGGCGAGGGCGGGGAGAAGGAACCACGGGACACGGCGAGAGAATTTGATCGCAAGAGCGAAGGCGCCCCAGAAGAACACGAGAACGGCGAGGGAGACGGCGAGCTTCTCGGCGGCGGCGAAGCCGAAGAGTGCGGCCAGCGCGCTGAGGAGGTAGTCGAAAAGAACGTTGTTCCACTGGGTGGCGAGCCAGAGGCCGGGGGCCTGCCCGTGATGGATGAGCTGGACGAGCCTGGCGTTATAAAGATGGCTGGCGAGGTCTCCTGCCTGGATGTGTCTTTGCCAGAAGCAAGGAATCAGAATGAGGACGGAGACGAGGAGGAGCCTTGGCCAGGCGCGGCGCAGGAATCCAGGCGGCGGGAAGGATTCCGGGAAAAAGGGTTGGCGACGGGGCTGGCCGGCAGACGTCACCTGCGCATCCTATCGAATTTTCCAGCAGGATGCTGCAAAAGTGCCTTTTGTTGCTATTTGAGGTTGTATCCGAAGAGTGATCAGGCGGGCGCTTCGCGGCCTCGGACTGGGCGTTCCTCTTTTTTCAGCAATGCGCTAGTGGAGGATGGAGTGGATGATGAGGGTGTTGCCGCCGAGGAGGATGGGGTCGGAGGCGAGTTCATCGGTCCAGCGCTCGCTGCGACGCTTCGCGGGCGTGAGCATTGCGGAGAGGCGGATGAGCGCGACGAGCGGCCAGTAGAGCCACTGGTTGGCTTTCTTGCGGTCGCGATAGACGCCCTGAATGACGAAGCCGTTTTTCTCGAGGTAATAGCGCAGCTCGTTGTAGCCTATGGGATTGGCGTGGACGGCGATTTCGTCCATGCCGGCACAATCGTAGTGAATCTTGGCTTTCGAGGCGTTGGAGAGCGGCTTGAAGTGGGAGGTGTAGCCGTACAGGAGCCACTTGAGGCGCTCTTCGACGTTCATGATGTTGGGGACGCTGATGATGAGGTGGCCGCCGGCCTTCAGCAGGCGGCGATATTCGCGGAAGGCCTGCGGGGGCGAATCGATATGTTCGAGGCCGTCGAGCGAGGTGATGTAGTCGAAGGAAGCGGCGGAATACGGAAGAGTGCCGGAGAGATCGCCGCGCTTGATTTCCACATCGTCGAGGCGGAAGAGCTCGGAGTAGAGGTCGCAGCAGCGGACCTCGAAGCCCGCGGCGGCGAGCCGCTGCGCCAAGGCTCCTTCTCCGGCGGGACAATCGAGGATGCGGCCGCGCGGGAGCGGTTCTAGGATTTTCAGCACCGTGTCGTGCAGCCCGGGGCGCGACATCGCGACGGGGCCGCGGTCACCCGCGAGCAGTTGCGGATGATCGGCGGGCTTGATGGTGCGCGATACCGGGGCGGTGGGGGCCATGGCGAAGGGGCGGGAGTTTTTCCTGCCGGGTTTCTCTCCTTGCGGCGATGGATTCCTCAGGGGCAAAAGCCCCTGCATTTCGGGAAAGGTTATTGTCGCGGCTGAAGCCGCGGCCCCCAAGAGAAATTCTGCGGCAGTTTCCGCCGCCGGAGCGAAGAGAGAATCAAAATCTAGCCGAGATGGCGGTCGAGGACTTTGATGATCTGGTCTTTGGGGACGGCGCCGACGATCTGGTCCACGACCTGTCCCTGCTTGAAAACGAGCAATGTGGGAATACCGCGAATGTTGAAGCGGCCGGCGGAGTTCGTCGCTTCGTCCACGTTGAGCTTGGTGACCTTGACGCGGCCGGCGTAATCGTGGGCGATTTCGGCCACCGTGGGAGCGAGCATGTGGCAGGGGCGACACCATTCAGCCCAGAAATCCACGACCACGGGTTGCGCGCTGCTGGCCGAGATAACCTCGGCTTCGAAATTGCCGTCATTCACCGCCAGGATATTTTCAGCCATGATTTGTCTCGAGGCCGCCGGGGCAGCCTGTTTCCTCCCAGTCAATTAGATGTTGCAACGGGCATTTGGTTTCGAGCGACTTTGACCCCTTCATACAGGTTCGCATACTTGGCGGCCGAAGCCTTCCACGAAAAATCCCTGGCCATGCCGTTCCACTGGATGCGGCGCCAGATGCGCTCATCGGCGTAGAAGTGGAGCGCCTGATGGATGCACTCGAGCAGAGCATCGCCGGAATAGGGTTTGAACTTGAAGCCGGTGCCGGTGCCGTGCTGAAGATCGAATGATTCGATCGAGTCATCGAGGCCACCCGTGGCGCGGACCACGGGAACAGTACCATAGCGGAGGCTGTAAATCTGGTTGAGACCGCAGGGCTCGTAGCGCGAAGGCATGAGGAAGATGTCGGCTCCGGCCTCGATCTTGTGCGCGAGGCTGTTGTCGTAGGCGATCCTTACACCGACGCGATCGGGGAAATGCGCGGCGAGACCGCGGAAGAGCTGCTCGTAGCGCGGCTCGCCGGTGCCGAGCGCGACGAGGGCCACGTCCTCTTTCATGAGTTCGGGTGCTTTTTCGGCGATCAGGTCGAAACCTTTCTGGTCCGCGAAGCGGGAGACGATGCCGATGAGCGGGCGGCCGATATTCCCGCGCGGGAGGCGGAAGAGATCCAAAAGATCCTGCTTGCAGAGCTGTTTGCCGGTGAGGTCTTTGGCCGAGTATTTCGCGGCGATGTGCGGATCGCTTTCCGGGCTCCATGCGGAGTAGTCCACACCGTTGAGAATGCCGCGGAGCCGGCCGGCGAGTCCGCGGATGACGCCATCGAGGCCGTGACCGTATTCGGGGGTCTGGATCTCCTGCGCGTATTTGGGGCTGACGGTGGTGAGAGCATCGGAATAGACGAGCCCGCCCTTGAGCAGATTGACTTTTCCGAAGAATTCGAGGCCGCCCGGGTTGAAGACACCGGCGGGAATTCCGACGCGAGCGAGAACGTCGCGAGGGAACTGGCCTTGATAGCCGACATTGTGGATGGTGAAGACGACGGGAATATCTTTCACGAGGGGATCGTCCGCATAGTGGGAGCGGAGCAGGACGGGAACCAGCGCCGTTTGCCAGTCGTGGCAATGGATGACCTGGGCCGGCCAGATGTGCTTGGATATCTCGATGGCCGCACGGCAGAGCTCGCCGAAACGCTCGGGGTTGTCGGGGTAGTCGCCGCTGGATTCGCCGTAAAGCTGTGGGCGGTCGAAATAGACCGGGTCGTCCACGAAGTAGTAGCGAACACCGTGGATCGCGGCGCCGCCGGCGATGGCGGGGAAGCGGAGTTGTGCGCCGAGAGGAATGGTGAGGCTGGGAAAAACGATGGCGGAAGGACTTATGCCGCGATAGCGAGGGAGGACGATGGCGACTTCGTGACCCAGCTCGACGAGGGCTTTGGGAAGGCCCTCGATGACATCGGCGAGGCCGCCGGTCTTCGAAAACGGCAATGCTTCGGAGGCGACAAAGAGAATTCTCATAGCGTGATGTGCAAGAAGTTTACGCTACCGGAGGGACGCGTGTGCGTCAAGCGAGCCGCGCGCGCGATTTTCTCAGAATGCGCGGCTGCGTCAGGGTTCCGCTTGTTACACTGAGGCGTTTATGGCCAGGCAGAAACTGGGACAACATTTTCTGGCGGATGCAGGATGGCGGGAGAAGATCGCGCGGGCGATTGGCGTGTCTCGGCACGCGGAACTGGGTGCGCCGAAGAACACGGAGACCCCGTGGCTGGAGATCGGCGCGGGCCACGGGGAAATGACCGAGCACCTGCTGGCGGCGGGTGCGCCGGTGACGGCGATCGAGGTGGATGCGGGGCTCGTAGAGCGTTTGCAGGGGCTGCGCGAGCGGTATGCAAATCTCACGGTGGCCGCGAGCGATATTCTGCAGGCAGATCTGGGCAAGCTTCTGGGCGAGAAGCGCGTGCGCGTGTACGGCAACCTGCCGTACTACATCACTTCGCCGATCCTGCACCGGCTGTTTGAGCACGCGGCACAGATCGAAGCGATCCACATCGTGATCCAACTGGAAGTGGCGGAACGGCTGACGGCGCGGCCGGGCAGCCGGGAGTACGGATATCTGTCGGTGGTGACGCAATACTTTTCGCGGCCGGAAATCGCGCTGCGGATTCCGCGCGGGGCGTTCCTTCCGGCGCCGGAGATAACCTCCGCGCTCGTGACGCTGCGGATGCTGGGGCCGGGAGCAACGCTCGGCATCAGCGACGAGACGCGGTTTTTCGATTTCGTGAAGTTGTGTTTCGGGCAGAAACGGAAGACGGTGGTGAACAACTTGAAGCCGCTAGCGGGCTCGGAGTTCGTGCGGGAAGCGCTGGGGATGATGAAACTGCGGGCGGATGTGCGCGCGGAACACCTCAGCGTGGCGGAGTTAGGGGAACTGTACCGGCGGCTGATTCCGGAGTAGCGCCTCGGATGCGCTCAGAATGACACGCAAGAAGACTTTTGCGGCAAATGGCTACGGAAGTCGCGACTTTTCTTTGACAGCGGAGACGAGGCGATCGGGATAATCGGTGATGATGCCGTCCACGCCGGCGGAGAGGAGGGCGCGCATCTGGGCGGGATGATTGACGGTCCAGCAGACGACCTGGAGATCGTGGCGGCGGGCCTGGGCGACCATGGCGGGAGTGAGGAGGTCAGCGCGGACGGCCATCTGGCGGACACCGGACGCGAGGGCGCTCTCGAACGGATCGGGGAGCGAGCCATCGTAGAGCAGAGCGGTCATGAGGTTCGCTTCGCTGCGGCGGAGGGATTGCAGGACGAGGGGATCGAAGGAGAGCACGACGGCGCGCTGGATTTCGCCCGATTGCCGGAGGGCACTGACGAGGGCGTGCTCGGCGCCCCAGGTGCCGACCAGCTTCAGCTCCAGATAGAAGACTACATCGTGCTTGCGGGCAAATTCGAAAATATCGGAGAGCAGGGGGATGCGCTCGCCGATAAATTCGCTGCCAAACCAGGAACCGGCGTCGAGCTTGCGGAGTTCGGCGAGAGAGTGTTCCAGGACGCGGCCGTGGCCGTTAGTGGTGCGCTCGAGGGCTTGGTCGTGGATGGCGACAAAATGGGCATCGCGGGAGAGCTGCAGGTCGGTCTCGATGAACGTGGCGCCGCAGGCCACGGCGCGGCGAAACGCGGCGAGGGTATTCTCCGGGGCATGTCCGGAGGCTCCGCGATGGGCGATGACGAGCACGTCCCCACTATGCTAGCAGAGGCCCTGCCGGGTGGGCCCAAGCACCCTTCGCGGTGCGTCCTGAATCTAAATGAGCGGGGGAGTGAGAAGGAGAACGAAAATGCGCAAGCGAATGTACCTGGTCCTGCTCATAGTGGCGATTCTGTTGCCGATGGCGGGAGCCGCGGCGGCTGGGCTCATGGAGAGTCAGAAGCAGCGGGCATCCGAACCGAAAAGCGAAGAAAAGCTCATCAAGGAAGTACGGCATCAGCTTATTCTGCTTCCCTACTATTCCGTGTTCGATAACCTGGCGTTTTCGGTGGATGGCGATACGGTGACACTTGTGGGGCAGGTCGCGCGGCCGTCGCTGAAACCGGATGCCGGAGCAGTGGTGAAGAGCATCGATGGTGTCGGCAAGGTTGTGAACAACATCGAAGTGTTGCCGCTCTCGCCGAATGACGACCGGTTGCGGCGGGCGCTGTTTCGCAGCATCTACAGCTATGCGTCGCTGCAGAAGTACGCTCTGCAGGCCGTGCCGCCGATTCACATCATCGTGAAAAATGGAAACGTGACGCTGGTGGGCGTTGTGGCGAACGAGACGGACAAGAACCTGGCGGGAATCCAGGCGAACAGCGTTTCCGGCGTATTTTCCGTGAAGAACGAATTGGAAGTAGAAGGAAAGAAGAAGTAGGGGAGTTTCGTCGGCCGTCACGCGGATCCATGCGGGGTGCAAGAGGCGCCCGGCTTCTCTGATGGAGTTGCAAGGCTTTTCCCCACAAGCAGGTCAGGCTGCGCCAGCGTTTCCTGCGCGGAGCAACTGGCGCGAAATGCGCCGGGTGGTTTCCTTCAGGGCTTCTGCGATGCGAGGCATCTCCGCTTCGCCGACCTGCGTGAGCGTGCCGCTGACGCCGAGCGCGGCAGGGACACCGCCCAGCGCGTCGAAGATGGGCGCCGCGAGACAGCGCGCTCCGAGGCTGTTTTCCTCATCATCCACGGCGTAACCCTGCATCCGAACCGCTTCGAGCTCGGTCAGAAAACGCGAGAGAGTGGCGATGGTCTTTGGCGTGCGCTTCTTGAGGCCGCGCTCGCGAAGGATGGCCTCCGCATCGGCCCTCGGCATCCACGCCAGAAGCGACTTACCGACACTTGTGGAGTGGACGAACATTCGCCGGCCCACCCAAGTGTTCACCTTGAAAAAACCGGGAGCGTCCACCTTTTCAATGTAAACGGCCTCGCCATGATCCAGGACGGCGAGGTGGCAGGTGAGGTGGACACGCTCGACGAGAGCGCGCATGAAGGGCTGAGCGAGCTCGGCGATGTCGAGATTGGCCTGGGCATCGCGGCCCAGGCTGAGAAGCTTCAGGCCGAGGCGGTAGCGTCCGGTGCCGGCGTCGCGGCGAAGATAGCCGCGTTTCTCGAGGGTGCGGAGGATGTAGCTCGCCGAACTCTTCGGAATATCGAGGCGGCAGCTGAGCTCGGAATTGGTGAGGCCCTCGCGGCGCTCGGCGATGGCTTCGAAAATGTTGAGCGCGCGATCGACGGCGGTGGCGGGACTGGGGTCGGATGGAGGCATCGAGGCAACCCCTCGGGGGATACCGTGCGAAGTATAGAATAAATGTTCAGCATTGTGAACAACGACTTGCGGGAGAGGGACACCTCGGATATAAGTGGATTTCGCATACTGAACTATAGTTCGGCATATTGAACACAAGACAAAAAAGGGAAATGCTCTCGCCCAAATGGAGAAAGATGTGGCATTCAAGTGCAGGATTTCCCTTCGGGCTTCGGGCCCCTCTGCGGTGCCTGCAGAGGGTGCTCAAAACAAAGCGTTTAGAGACGATTCTCGCCGGGCGAATGGTCCGCGAATTGCCCGTGTCCTCCGGATGCGATTTCATCCTGGGTCGCCGGGACAATCAGGAGCGGCCATGGCCAGTGCGACCACGAAGACCCTCGCGAGTGCGGAAAGGAGCCTTCTCACGGAACTGCTTGCACCAATGAACTTCCCGCCCGCGGGCTTCGACGCCGCTCGCGAGTTGCCGGAAGGGTTTCTCGAGTTTTTGGCTCCGCGGTGAGAGGCGCCGCGCATCGGTGAAGAGACGATCCTGCGCGGCGAATTCACGCCGGGGTGAAATAAGGCTGATCGAAGAGTTTGAGAGCCCCGCAATACGATCCTTTGGAGGAAACGCAGATGGCAGCAAGCGGCACGAACGGCAGCAACGGGAAGAACGGGAAAGTGCAGGCGGATTGGGGCACGAACTCCCGATGGGCGGGGATCACGCGGCCGTACAGCTACGCGGACGTGCTTCGGCTGCGCGGGTCGGTGCAAATCGAGCACACTCTGGCGCGGCTGGGCGCGGAGCGGCTGTGGAACCTGATGCACTCGGAACCGTACGTGGCCGCGCTCGGGGCCATCACCGGGAATCAGGCAATCGAAATGGTGCAGGCGGGACTGAAGGCGATCTACGGAAGCGGGTGGCAGGTGGCGGCGGACAACAACACCGCCGGCGAGGTCTATCCCGACCAGAGCTTGTATCCGTGCGACAGCGCCCCGGCGCTGGTGAAGAAGCTCAACCGGGCGCTGCTGCGCGCGGACCAGATTGACAGCGTCGAAGGGCGCAACGGAACGTATTGGTTCGCGCCAATCGTGGCCGATGCGGAGGCGGGCTTCGGCGGCTCGCTGAACGCGTATGAGCTGATGAAGGCGATGATAGAGGCGGGCGCGGCGGCAGTGCACTTCGAGGACCAGCTTTCTTCGGCGAAGAAGTGCGGGCACCTGGGCGGGAAGGTGGTGGTGCCGACGCGGGAGTTTATTGAAAAGCTGACGGCGGCGCGGCTGGCGGCGGATGTTTGCGGCGTGCCGACGATCCTGATTGCGCGGACGGACGCGAACAGCGCCGGCCTGCTTCTTTCCGACGCGGACCCGCGCGACCGGGAATTCATCCACGGCGAGCGGACGGCGGAAGGATTTTTCCAGTATCGGGGCGGCATTGACGCGGCGATCGCGCGCGGCTTGGCCTACGCGCCGTATGCGGACATGCTGTGGTGCGAGACGTCTACGCCGGACCTGGACGAGGCGCGGAAGTTCGCGAACGCGATCCATCCGAAGTTCCCCGGCAAGTTGCTGGCGTATAACTGCTCGCCGTCGTTCAATTGGAAGAAGAAGTTGGATGACGTGACGATCGCCAATTTCCAGCACGAGCTGGGCAAGATGGGCTATAAATTCCAGTTTGTGACGCTGGCCGGTTTCCACGCATTAAACATGAGCATGTTCAACCTGGCACGGGGCTACTCGCAGAGCGGCATGACGGCATATTCGAAGCTGCAGCAGGAAGAGTTTACGGCGCAGGAGATCGGATACCGCGCGGTGACGCACCAGCGCTTCGTGGGCACGGGCTACTTCGACGAGGTCGCGCAGGTGGTTTCGGGCGGAAACTCGTCTACGACAGCGCTTGCAGGCTCGACCGAGGCGGAGCAGTTCCACGGGCAAGCGGCAGCGATTCCCGTTCCCGCCGAAACGAAAAAGGCTACCGGCGCCGCCGGGCACGCCTAGTACGCGGCATCTCCGCTTACACGCAAGCAAAGAACCCGAAGAGGGGCCGCGAGAGCGGCCCCTCTTTTCTTCCGTGAAGAAGTGTTGAGAGTTCCGCAAAAGGTGATGCCGCGCATTCCACTTCCCGCGCACTTTGCCGCAAAATGGAGGGACCGGGGGCCACGTGAGCAGGATGGAGCCCGAATCCACGCCTGGTGACAGCGGAGCGAAGCCTGCGCGGCAACGACTGATGGAGCTGCGGGTGGCGTTGCTGCGGCTGCACAAGGTTCTGCTGGAGCTGGAGCGGCGGGATTACGAGCGAATGCACGGGCGGGTCTCGAGCAGCGAGCTTTTCCGGTTGGTGATTGATGATTCGCAGTTTGCGTGGCTGCACAGCATCTCGGAATTCGTGGTGCGGCTGGATGAGATGCTGGATGGCGATGCGGCGATTGCGGCCGTTGATGTGCGCAGCGTGTACTCGCTCGCAAGAAACATGTTCACGGCCTCGGAATCCGGCGATGCGTTTCAGAAGAAATATTTTGAAGCGATCCAGCGCGACCCCGCGGTGGTGATTGAGCTCGCGGAGGTCGCACGGCTGTTTGCGGAGGATTCCCCGGAAGCGGGCGCGGCGTGAACTCGCAAATGCAGGGTGTTCATGACGCAAGAGGCAGGCTGAAGCCTCCCTCTGCTCAACACGGCAAGAGAAAATCGCGGGCTAAATCTGCTCCTTCAAAGATGCCGGGATAAACCCGCCGCTTCGAGCATCCAAAAACTACTTGTAAGAAACGACGATTTCGCCGTTTTCGATGCGCAGGTCGGAGATATCCGCGGGGAGCCTGAGCTTCTCGCGGTTTTCGGGGGAGTCCATCAAGCGTCGGACGGCGCTTTCGAGAGCGGACTGCGGGATGGGGAGCGAGCCGAAGGAACCGGCGGTGGGGACGAACTGCAGATAACCATCGGCGGCGCGGAGCATGCCCTCGAGCTGGAGCGACATGTCTTTCCCGTGCAAGTCGAAGACGATGTAGGCGCGAACGCGGTCGCCGACGAGCTCGACTTTGAAGTCGCGGACATTCGAGCGCATCTCTTCGACGGTCGGCTCCGAACCGGGAGAGGGGGATTTGGCGGGCGCGGGGGAAAGTTCTAGGTGCGAGGCGAGATAAGAATTGAGCTCGGTCTCGTCCATGCGGAGGGTGGCGGGCGCGCCGGAGGCCACGGCTTTTTCGACCTGCTGGATTTTTTCTTCGGCGCGGGCGGCGGCCTGGGGACTTGTCTCCACGCGGGGAGGCGGCGCCTTGTGCAAGACCATGAGCAAGGTGATGAGCGCAGCGGCGTAAGTGGTCCAACGGACGATGCGGAAGATCCACTTCCAGGTGCTGATCGGAGGCTTTGCCACCGGGCTGGGAATGCTTGCGTTCATGGACGACTCCGCTTGGTGCAGGCTGGGGTGCGCCGGACCGGCGGACTACCCCTGCTTAAACCGTAGCCCGGCGATGGGACTGACACAATAGGCGGGGCGCGAAGGGGCGCCAAATGGGTACCCTGCCGAGTGGGCAGAAGCAAGAAATGCCGGCTCGTGCGCTTGCGAAGTGCCCGATTTTGCGACATGGAATCCCGCAAGCGGGCAGTGGCGGGCGTATTTCCGCCGAGCAAAACTAGCCATAATACCTTGTTATTCAGCAAGTTACGTCAGAAATGCAGATGGTGGGTGGCCTGCGGCATCGGTGACCAGCCATGTGCACCGAAACCGTCTGCCTCGAAAGCCACTTCCGCTCCGAATTGCTGGCTGAGGCCCGCGAGGGAAACCGGGAAGCCTTTGCGAGCCTGGTGCGACCCTATGTCCAGTCGTTGTATCAGCGGGCGCTGCGATTTACGGGGAACCATGCCGACGCCGAGGAAATTCGTCAGGAAGCATTGCTGCGGGCATTCTCTAAGCTGAGCCAGTTCGACGGCGGAACGGCCCAGGGCGCGGACGAATTTCGCGCGTGGGTGGCGCGGATCACCTCGAATGCCTCGATTGACGTCCTGCGGCAGCGGCGTGACGGTCGAATTTTTTCGTACGAGGACGCCGGCGGAGGCCATGAGTGCGAATGGATTACCCAGGTCGCCACCCCGGCGGCCGATCCGGAAGTGCAATACGCTCAGAAAGAGGCGCGGGGAATGCT
>JBGQHF010000089.1:0-13647 GCA_041497835.1 Terriglobia bacterium | reverse complement strand
TTGGGCGGAAGCCATCGTCGTCCGCGGGGAACAAATTCTCGGCGTAATCAGCAATGCCGACGCGGAGAAATGGGCAGGCAAAGCCACCATCGTGGATCTGCGCGGCGCGTTCGTCATGCCCGGCTTCAACGACGCTCATGTACATCTGGGCGGTGCGGGCGCGGATCTTCTGAACGTGGCGCTGAACGGACTGCCGTCGATCTCTGAGATGCAGCAGCGCATCCGGGCCGCGGCCGCGGAGCGCAAGCCCGGCGAATGGATCATCGGGAAGGGCTGGGATCACACGCTTTGGCCCGAGAAAAAGTTTCCCACGCGCCAGCAAATGGATGCCGCCGCTCCCAGGAATCCCGTTTTCCTGCGCCACGTTTCCGGCCACGTCGCCATCGCCAACTCGCTTGCGCTCCAACTCGCAGGCATCGAGGAAGTCACGCCGAATCCCAGCGGCGGGGAAATCGAGCACGACTCCGTTGGCACCCCGACCGGCATGCTCAAGGAAGGCCCCGCGATGCAGCTCGTCGCCGAAAAAATCCCGCCTCCTTCCCCCGAGCAGCGCCGCAGAGGCATCGAGCTTGTCCTCGCCGACGCCGCACGCAGCGGCGTTACCTCCGCGCAGGACAATTCCTCCTGGGAAGATTTCCTCGTCTTCCGCGCGCTCCGCAACGAAGGCAAGCTCACGCTTCGCATCACCGAGTGGCTTCCGTTCCAGGCTCCTCTCGACCGCTTGGAAGCCATGCGCCACGAAGGAGGAACCAGTGACCCGTGGCTGAGGACAGGCGCTCTGAAAATGGTCACCGACGGCGCGCTGGGCTCCCGCACGGCATCCATGCTCGCCCCCTATTCCGACGCTCCAGATACTTCCGGCATCCTAATCATGCCCGTGGGGAAGCTCCGCGAACTCGCCATCGAGCGCGATAAGGCCGGCTTTCAGCTTGCCTTCCACGCCATCGGTGACCGCGCCAATCGCATCAGCCTGGATGTTTTTGAGGCCGTCGCGAAAGCCAACGGCTCCCGCGACCGCCGCGACAAGATCGAGCATGCGCAGGTCGTCGCGTTGGTGGACATCCCCCGCTTTGCGAAGCTCGGCGTCATCGCCTCCATGCAGCCTTCGCATGAAACCACGGACATGCGCTGGGCCGAGCAGCGCGTTGGATCGGAGCGCGCCAAGGGCGCCTATGCCTGGGCCACCATGCTGAAAAACGGCGTGCGCCTGGCCTTTGGGACGGACTACGACGTCGAACCGATCAGCCCGTTGCGCGGGCTTTATGCCTGCGTGACGCGGGAACTGCCTGATGGGGGCCCGGCGGGCGGATGGCAGCCCCGTGAAAAAATCTCACTCGCGGATTGCATCCGCGCCTATACCTCCGGCTCGGCCTATGCCGAATTCGCGGAAGGGAAGAAGGGCAAATTGAAACTGGGCGAATTGGCCGACTTCATCGTCTTGTCCGACGACCTCACGAAAATCCCGCCTGCACAATTCACTAAAGTTCGTGTCTTGCGGACCGTCGTCGGCGGCCGCACCGTCTACGAATCGCAATAGATCTTTCTGGCGCTGACCAAAGCTTCTCAGCGAAATGCGATTGCCGTAATCTCACCGTCATAGCTGCCGCTGGGGGTGAGCGTGTAGCTGATCTGCGCGCTGCGCCCTTTCCATTGAGCGCAGGGGTTGGCTGCCGCGCTGGATTTCTTCCCGGCGACACTGTATTCAATCTTAACCGTATCCGCGGCGTGCAAGCGCATCGTAATCCCGCTCATGGAGAGCGTTAGCACAGCTTCGTTCGGTGGGCCGCAGCTCGGTTCGGTGATGCGTCCCATCATCGAATACGTCCGCAGCTTCACGGGAGCAGCAGGTTCCGCGGAGGACGGAGGCGAGGCCGGTGCATTCGGGGAAGGTCCTTCGGCAGTTTGGCCTCTTTTCTTCAACGCCGGTTCCGTAGGCGTTCCGCCTTCGGGCGGGTGCTTCGTCGAAGAATCCGGCGCCGGACGCTCGGAATCCTCCGAGGACGCTTCCTCCTCCGCTGGCTGCGCCGACATCCGCGTTGAAAATTCCCGGTAGTTCTCCACACTCGATTGCAAGGATTGCGCGAGGGCCGCCTCCGCGGGCGTCTTTGCGGCCTTCAGGATGCGCGCGGAGAGTATCTGCGCTTCCTCCCGCCGGTTCAGGGCCAGGAGGACACGCCCCAAACTAATCGCATATTGAAGATCACCCGGTTCGAGCTCCGCTGCACGCTTCGCGGCACGAAACGCCTGCTCGCGTGTCTCCGAACGCATCAAGTAGAAAAACGCAAGCGTGGAGTAGGCCGGCGCAAAGTTGGCATTAAGCTGCACTGCCTTCTCCAGGCTGGCTTTGATTTCCGAAGCCTTCTGTGCGTCCACGATGCCGCCTTGCGAAGCCAGCATGGCATGAAAATAGAGCGCCAGATACGAGTGCGAATCGAGCCGCACCGCCTCCGCGTATTCCCGGGCCGCCGACGCCGTGTCGTTCTGCCGGTAGTAGTAATAGCCGAGGTTCTCATGCACGGCGGAAAGGCCGGGCTCAATCGCCAGCGCCTGATCGAGAAGGGTCTTGGCCTCGTTCGGCCGGTTCATGTGCAGGAGAAAATCGCCGCGCAACGCCGCGGATTCCGCCGGGGAGATAGTTCTCACAGCGTAGTCTTTGTCCGCAAGCTCGGCCGGAGTTTTCATCCGCGCGTAGTGAAACTGCATTTGGCGCACATATCCGTCGATGCGCTTGATGAACTTCTTCAGGTCGCCGAACCCCTGTGCTGCCGCCGCGGCCTGGTCGCCTGTCTTGTCGTACGCATCGAGGAAGTTTTTCAGCAGACCGGCCTTCGTCGCCTCGGGCTCCACCATCAGGTAATGCACGACCGCCCATGACTCCGCGTAAAAAACCGAAGCGCGGTTCTGCTCGTTGTAGTGCGGTGAGTTGTGATCCACCTGCAGCAACACGTCAATCGGCAGAAGCTTGTTCTGCTGCAGCAGTATCAGGTGGCCTTCGTCGATTCGCCCCACCTGGATCTCTTTGTCGCCGATCGTCGTATTGCCGTAAAATTCCGCCAGCCCTTCGTTGAGCCAGAGCGGCAAGCCGCGGAAATTCAGATCCACGAGCGCGTGGGTGTATTCGTGATAGAGCGTGTGATAGGGATGCTCCCCGCCCCCTTCCAATTGGATAAGAACGTAGTGCTTTTCGGGACCTCGTATGTAGAAACCGGTGTGGTGGATGTGCCCCTTCTGTTCCCAGTCTGCGGGCACAAGGGATTTCATCGTGCTCTCATTCTTCGCGGCAAGGATCAGGATCGGCTGACCGGGATCCACGCGAAGCTTTGGAAAAGCGGAATGAAAAACAGCGCGGATCTGCTCGAAATGGTCCGCGACGCGGCGCGCCTGTTTCTCCCCCGCGTCGCTCGAGACGACAAAGTGGGGCGACCGCACTTCGACCCAGGGGGCCTCGCGGCCGCCGGCGGGCGCCCCGAATCCCCCCGTTCCCAGCGTCGCGAGGACCGTAAGCGCGATGAGGCGCAGTCTTACCGGAACACTCATTTTTCCGTTTGGTGTGCAGCGCCGTTGGAGTAGAACTTCACATCCACCGCCTCGAACATCGTCGCGGTGGAAGCGTGAGATTTTTCGTAGGCCGAAATGGCGGCTGCATTCTGCAACGTGATGCCGATGTCATCGAGGCCCTTGAGAAGGACCTCTTTTCGATGCGGCGCGATTTGGAATTTGTAGGTGCGCCCGCGCTTATCGGTGATGGACTGGCTCGGCAGATCGACGGTCAAGGAATATCCCACTTCCTTTTCCGTGGACTCAAAAAGCTCCTCCACTTCTTTTTCGGAGAGAATCGCGGGGAGAATGCCGTTCTTGAAGCAGTTGTTGTAGAAAATGTCCGCGTAGCTCGGCGCAAGGATTACGCGGAAGCCATAGTCTTTCACGCCCCAGGGAGCGTGCTCGCGGCTGGAGCCGCAGCCGAAGTTGGCGCGCGCCAGCAGGACGGAAGCGCCTTGGTAGCGCGGAAAATTCAGAGGGAACTCCGGGTTTGGTTTTTCGCCCGGCAGGTAGCGCCAGTCGTAGAAGAGGATGCGTCCAAAGCCTTCGCGCGTGAGCGCCTTCAGGAACTGCTTGGGCACCATCTGGTCGGTGTCCACGTTGACGCGGTCGAGCGGGGCGACCAGCCCGGTGTGTGCGGAAAAGGGTTCCATTGCCTCAGTCCCTCAATTTTCCAAGCCTGATTTAAGAGGCTCGGAGAGATTCCTCGACTTCGTCCCGGTCTGCGACCGGGAGTTCGCTCGGAACGACAAGCAAAATCTATTCGATCAGCGCGACATCCAGATCGCGCACATCCACGAAGTGGCCGGCGATGGCCGCGGCAGCAGCCATCAACGGGCTGACGAGATGGGTGCGGCCATCCTTGCCCTGGCGGCCTTCAAAATTGCGATTCGAGGTGCTGGCGCAGCGCTCGTGGGGCGGGAGGATGTCCGCGTTCATGCCGATGCACATGCTGCAGCCGGCGTCGCGCCATTCAAAGCCGGCATCGCGGAAAATCTTGTCGAGACCTTCCTTCTCGGCTTGCGTCTTGATGCCGCGCGACCCCGGAACGATGAGCGCCTGTTTGATGTTCTTCGCCACGTGCTTGCCGGCAACCAGATGCGCGGCGGCACGGAGATCGTCGAGGCGCGAATTGGTGCAGGAACCGATGAAAACGCGATCCAAGGGGATATCCACCATCGGCGTGCCCGGCGTCAGGCCCATGTATTTCAAGGCGCTCTCCGTAGCCTTGCGGTCGTTTGTGTCGGCGAAGGCATGCGGATCGGGCACGCGCCCGGTGATGGATGTGACCATGCCGGGATTTGTGCCCCAGGTGACCTGTGGCGCGATTTCCGGCGCGGTGAGCGTAACCGTCATGTCGAACTTCGCGCCCGGATCGGTAACCAGCCGTTTCCACCGTTCGACCGCTTCCTGAAATGACTTCCCGCGTGGAACGAAGGGCCGGCGTTCCAGATAGGCGAAGGTCGTTTCGTCCGGCGCGACCATCCCGGCGCGGGCGCCGCCTTCAATGGTCATGTTGCAGATCGTCATTCGTCCGTCCATGGAGAGGCCGCGAACGGCTTCGCCGCCGTATTCGATGACGTGGCCGGTGCCCCCCCCGATACCAATCTTTCCGATGATGGCCAGGATGATGTCCTTCGCGGTGACGCCCCTGGGACGCTTGCCGTCCACGACAACGTGGAGCGTCTTCGAGCGGGACTGCACGAGACACTGCGTCGCAAGGACGTGCTCGACTTCACTCGTGCCGATGCCGAAGGCCAGCGTGCCGAACGCGCCGTGAGTGGAAGTGTGGCTGTCACCGCAGACGAGGGTCTGCCCCGGCTGGGTGATGCCGAGCTCGGGTCCGATGATGTGGACAATTCCCTGATGGCGGCTGTTCATGTCAAACAAGCGCACGCCGGACTCGCGGCAGTTTTTCTCGAGAGCCTCGAATTGCAGCTTGGCGGCCTGGTCGATGATGGGCAACGTGCGGTCGGTGGTGGGAACGGAGTGGTCCATGACCGCGAAGGTCAGGTCCGGGCGGCGGACGTTGCGGCCTTCGGCGCGGAGGCCGTCGAAAGCTTGCGGCGAGGTACCTTCATGAATGAGGTGGCGGTCAATGTAGATGAGGGCGGGCTGGCTGGGCTCTTCGCGAACGACATGGGAGTCCCAGATCTTTTGATAAAGAGTTTTCGGCGGCATGGGGGTCACGGGAATCTTAGCATCGCTGTAAGAGATGTCCAATGGGCGTGACCGGTGATTGGAGACTCGCGGGAGACAACGTGCCGTACACATGCCAGCAGGGAAAGAGGAAATGGAAGCGCCGGAAAGAAAGCCACTAGGGTAACCCACCCGGGTGTTTTTGTAAGAATGTCAAAACAGAAGAGATGCGGGGAGAGGAGTGTATAAGAATATGAAAACAAAGGGGCGATTTTGCGCATTGTGAGGAGGAGCAATTCGTAAGAGGATGAAAATAAAGGAGAGGTTTTGCGCCGTGATGCGCGAAAGCGCGTCTGCCGGGAGCTGCCAGACGGAAGAGGGCGAATGGGGGAGAGAACCCACGAAAGAACAGAGAAGAGGGCTGGGTTCGGGAGGCCGATGCCCCCCACCCCCCGGTGTTTTTTGTAAGTGCAGATTCTGAACGGGTTTAAGTTCTTTGTTTTGTAACTGCAGATTCTAAAAGGGTTGCGGACGGATTTCTTGGAACTGCAGATTCTGAAGAGGTTAGAGGGAAAAAAATTCGGATCAGGGTGGTAGGGCAGGGAGGGTTGAGAGAACGGATTGGGCCCCAGAAGCACTCGCCAAACTTTCCTACACATATTACCAGGATAGTTACCATGTGTCAATCAAATAATCCGTTCAAACGGCGCGGGGAATGGCATTTGAGGGTGGGATGGGCAGGAAAGAATAGAAAATCTCCACCTTTTAGCTAGAGCCTGGAAAAGATGCGGCACCCTGACCTTGCCCGGCCGCCCATTCTGCGCCACGCGACTTGGTCCATCCTCACGATCTGCTGATGGCGCGTGGGAAAATCGCAGCCTATAATCAGCAATGCTTGGCTCCTTTCCTCCGAGCCTTGGCCGTTCCAAGAGCAACCAAGATTACCCGATCGATGGAGCCGAAGCCGTCATCTAATCAGGCTATTGGAAATGAAGGAGATAAATACGGAAACGAGAGGGGCAGGGAAGTTTAGGCGAATGCGGATAGTGTACTACACAGAGATGGAAAGTCCCGTCGGACCCTTGCGGCTGGCCGGTGATGAGCGCGGGCTTCAGTTGGTCAGCTTTGCGGCCAGCAGACGCGCCCAGCCGCCCCAACCGGACTGGATACTGGGCGAGGCGCCGTTTGCCGAAGCGATCCGCCAATTACGGGCGTACTTCGGGGGAGAGTTGAAAGAGTTTTCTCTACCGCTAGTCCTTGAGGGGACAGAGTTTCAACTCCGGGTATGGCGAAGTCTTTGCAAGATTCCGTACGGAGAGACCATATCGTATGGCGAACTTGCCCGGCGGATTGAGAATCCGAAAGCGGTGCGCGCCGTGGGGCTTGCGAATGGCTGCAATCCGATTCCGATCATTGTTCCATGCCATCGCGTCATCGGCAGCAACGGAAACCTGACGGGTTTCGGCGGCGGGCTGCCGATCAAGAAAAAGTTACTCGCTCTCGAGAGCAGACAGATGAGTTTGCTTTCGTCGACTGCAGCACCTGGCGCTAGGTAATTGCCGGGAATTGTTTGCGGAGAGACTTGGATGCCGCGAGGAGCCAGGCTGCGGCGAGTGCCCGGCGCAGGCTAGCTTTTTTGGCCGCCCGAAGGCATACCGTTGTGCCGCCCTGACGCCCCCAGGCTCCCTTGACGGGCACGAAGACGGCGGGTTCGGCTTGGACGAACATCTCCTGCTCGACCAGCGTGATTTTGACCATGCCCCAGCCTTTGCCAGGGTAGCCGAGCGTGGCAAAGATCTTCCCACAGACTCGAAAATCCGGATGCCGCATATGAGATTGCTCGGTCGTTTCCGGGAAACTCAAAGCCATGCGCCGAAAATCCTGGGAGGTGAGAGGCATAGGTGCGTTGTTTGGCTCGGCCTAGGATATGCGGAATCGCTCAGCCGAGCAAACCGAACCATGGAACAAGGTCGCGATGAGAATGGACGGACTACAGAAGACCCACGATTTACTTCGTCAACCACGCGGCTCGGGAGGAGAATACCATTTCCATAGTTCACCCCAGCGGAATGCAACGAGGGTGCTTAAACGTTTCCGGAAGATGGCCGCCTAAAGGCGGCCGCTACACAGGAAGCCGGGCCGCTGGCGTACAGAGCGGGAGAGTTACTGTCTGGCGGCCATTTTGGGGAAACTTCCACCGTGCCCGGCGCCCGGAGGGATGATGCAAGGCAAGGAAGTTCAGGGGCGGACCATGCAGGACATCTTGGAGTATGTGAAGGAGTATGTGAAGCGACCGGCAGTCGTGGCGAAAATGGTGAAAATCGCCAAAATCGCCGGCGGCGTGCTCGTGGGCATATTGGTGGTGATTCTCATCGTCGAACTGGTGGAGTGGGCGAAAGTGGCGCGGGAAAATCGCCAGTGGATTGCGGTAAATAACCTGACGCCCGACCGATTGGCCGCCCGCTGCGGCTTGCCACTCGAAGACAAGACCCAGGACCTGTCTCTCATCGTCCGGCGGGAGATCAGCTACAAAGCTCGCGGCAAAACGACGGTTGTGTTGGCGTTCACCAGGACAGCCGATGAACCCAACAACTGGGTGTTCCTGTCGATGAGAGACTCGCAGGGCGTTTTGAACTATGAGACCCCAACCTCGAAGATAGCGGCGCTCCCGTGTCTCGATTCCAGGAAGTGAAGGGTTTTCGGCGCTGGAAATCGGCGGGTCCAGTGAGTAGGAGACGTCAGGATGCGGCGGATTGGCCGCGGCCGACGAGCTTCTGGAAGACCGGATCGTCATGGAGGCACACGAGATCGGAGTCCTGAGCGGCCCAGCTCATGTTGCCGTATCCGGCGGCGATGGCTTTTTGCAGCGTTTCGAGCGCTTCCGTTTTCCTACCGAGAAGGCCGTAGGTGCACGCGGCGTTGTAGAGCGTGTTGCCGTCGTTGGGCCGAAGGACAACGGCGGTCTGCAGGTGCCGCACACTTTCTTCCGCCTCTCCGCGATAGGCGAGGTTGTTGGCGAGAAGAATGCGAGCGCGCACGTCCTCCGGAACCAGCTCCAACTGCTGGCGTAGCACGTCATTCATGCGCACGCGGTTTTCCTCCGCCTCCTTCTTGCGGCCGAGGTGATCGAGGGCCATCCCGTAGGGGATGTAGGTGTTGTAGTCGTCGCCGTTCGCTTCGAGGGCCTGGTCGTTGAGGTCCGCAGCCTCCTCGAAGCGCTTAACACCAAGGAGCCCGCGGCCGAGGATGTTCCAGGAGCCCTCGCAATCCGGCTTGCGCTCGATGGCGCGGCGAGCAAACTGCACGGTCTCTTCGTACTTTTCCTGCGCATAGCAGACCCGCGCGCGGCCGACGAGGACCTCGGGCGCGTCCGGGGCGAGCGCCATGGCGCGGTCGCAGGCGGCAAGGCCGCGCTCGATCCATTTTTGATCCTGCTCCCGCAGCTCGAATATCAGGCCGCACATGTGGGCGATGCCGGCGTAAGCGAGTGCGAAATTGGGATCGAGGTGAATGGCCTGCTCGAACATCTGCAGCGCGTAGTCCAGATTTTCGCGGCGGGCGTAACTGCGGCCGCGGAGGAAGTAATCGTAGGCCTGCGGATTTTCCGTCGGTTTGCGCGCGATGGTTTTTTCTTCCTGCGGAGTGAGGGTGATGCGGAGCGCCTGGGCGATGCTGCGGGCGATCTCCTCCTGGATGGCGAAAACGTCATCCATCTGGCGATCGTACCGTTCGGCCCAGATGGAGCGGCGCGTGGTGGTTTCGACGAGCTGAGCGGTGACGCGCAGGCGGCTGTTGGCGCGGCGGATGGAGCCTTCGAGAATGTACGCAGCGCCGAGCTGCTGTCCGACCTGCAACGCCGCAACCGGCTTGTCGCGGAACGCAAGCATCTCCGAGCGAGGAAAGATCTGCAATTGGCTGATCTTGGATAGCTCGGTGACGATGTCCTCCGTGATGCCATCGCGAAAGTATTCGTCTTCCTTCGCCCCGCTCTGGTTCTCGAAGTACAAGACGGCCACGGACTTTTTCGGAGCGGGTTCGCCCGCCGGAGCGGCAGGCGATGCTTTGGATCCCTCGGCGGACGCGCGACGGCCGGAGTCGAGATCGCGCTTGGAGCGCTTGAGGTCGGCGCGAAGCTCCGCCGCGGTCTGGTAGCGCAGGTCCGCCTCTTTTTCGAGCGCCTTGCTCAGCAGGTTTTCGATTGCCGGCGGGAGCTTCGGATTCCATTGGGTCGCGGGCCGGGGCATCGAGTGCAAAATTCCGTCGAAGATGAGGGCCGATGTCGTGCCGGAGAAAGGAACCGTGCCGGTGGACATCTCATACAGGACGACGCCGAGGGAGTAGAGATCGGAGCGAGCGTCGAGATCCTCGCCGCGAGCCTGCTCGGGCGACATGTAGGCGACCGTGCCCATGGAGGTGCCCGGGCTGGTGAGCTGGTCCTCAGTGAGCATGTTTGTGATCGTCGGCATGGCCGTGGCCCCGACGGAGTCGGAGGCGCGATGTTGCGGCGCAAGCTTGGCGAGACCGAAATCGAGGATTTTGGATTGGCCGCGATTTACGAGGAAGATGTTCGCGGGCTTGATGTCGCGGTGGACGATGCCTTTTGAGTGCGCAGCCTCGAGCGCGTCCGAAATCTGGATGCCGATCTCCAGCAGATCGGCCGTGGGGAGGGGCTTCCCCGCGATGCGATGCTTCAGTGTTTCGCCTTCGAGCAGCTCCATGACGAGGAAGGGCTGGCCCTGGTAATCGTCAATGTCATAGATGGTGCAGATTCCCGGATGATTGAGGGCGCTGGCAGCGCGAGCCTCGCGGCGGAAGCGTTCGATTGTGGGAGCGTCGGCGGCGAAACCCTCGGGAAGAAACTTGAGGGCGACGCTACGGCCCAGGCGGGAATCCCTGGCTTTGTACACCACGCCCATACCGCCGCCGCCAATTTTCTCGAGAATCAGATAGTGCGAGATCGTGTCGCCGACCATTCAGAATAGACTCCATCAGCGGCATCCCGGGGGAACAAGCGTGGAAGCCGCGCCTACTTTTCTACAAATCCAGCCGGGTGTCAATCATTGGCGGAAAAGAGCTGACAACACAAACGGCTTCTCCTGCGTCCAACCTACTGGGACACAAGAGCGTGCTCCGGTTGCACCCTGGCACATGGTACAGTTTGCTCCCACGAACGTGCGAGTGGAGGCGACGAGGGAAAGCAAGCCCAAGTGCTATAATTTTCTAAAGGGCATAGTCCAGAGGAGTGCTAACGATGGGTCAGCAGGTAAGGGAATTGCTGGATTGGGCGCGCCGAAGGAAGGTTCTGGCGGCGCTGTTTGTCGTACTGACGCTGGCAATCGGAATGCTGATCGGAACCGTTATTTCGGGCCGCGTCTCCGCAATGAAGAGTTTGGGACTCACGGGGGCCGCGCCGCTGCCCGTTCCGGACCCGGTACAATTGTCCAATTCGTTTGCGGGTATCGTCAATAAGGTCGAGCCCGCAGTGGTGAATATCTCGACCACGCAGGTGCTGGAGCGCCGCCGCACGCGGCGCCGTTCGGCTCCCAATGATCAGCAGGAAGACCCATTCCAGGATTTCTTCGACCGTTTCTTTGACGGGCACCCGGATGGGCCGGCGCAGACCGAGCGCAGCCTGGGCACCGGCGTCCTGGTGGATAAGCGAGGCTACATCCTGACGAATAACCACGTGGTGGATCAGGCGACCAAGATTCAGGTGCAACTCCATGGGGAATCGACGAAATATACGGCAAAGGTCGTGGGGACCGATGAGGAAACCGACCTCGCGGTGATCAAGATCGAAACGAGCAAGGAGCTGCCCACGGCAAAGCTGGGCAATTCGGACGGCGTGCAGGTGGGCGACTGGGTGCTGGCCATCGGCAGCCCATTCGGGTTGCAGGCCACGGTGACCGCGGGAATCATCAGCGCCAAGGACCGCGGCGGCCTGGGAATTGGGAGACAGTTTCAGCGCTTCCTTCAGACGGACGCGGCGATTAACCCGGGGAACTCGGGCGGGCCGCTGATTGATATGGCGGGGGAAGTGATCGGCATCAATACGGCGATCATCACGGGCAGCCGGGGTTATGAGGGCGTGGGGTTTGCGCTGCCGTCCAACACGGCAATCACGGTGTACAACCAGATCGTCTCGCAGGGCCGCGTGACGCGGGGATCGATTGGCGTGCGGTTCACCGAGGAGCTGGCGACGAATCCGATCACGTTGAAAGAATTGGGCGCTCCCTACGGCGTGGTGATTGAAGACGTGGAGCCAGGAAGCCCGGCGGAAAAGGCGGGGCTGAAGGCAGGCGACATCATCACCACTGTGAATGGTCACGTCGTGAAGACGGGCAACGACCTGGTGAATCCGATTGCGACCGCGGTCATCGGCAGCAAAGTGAAACTGGTGTACGTCCGCGACCGCCAACAGAAAGAGGCTTCGGCGACGGTCGAGGACCGGACAAAGGTCTTCCGCGACCGCGCGGGGCGCGTCGGGGACCAGCCTGGAGAGAGTGCCCCGGCTGAGTTCGGGTTGCGCGTGGAAGAGTTCACACCGGCCCGGGCCAGTCGCGCGGGCGTGGAGTTCACCAAAGGCGTTCTGGTAACGAGCGTGGAACCCGCCAGCTTCGCTGAGGATCTGAACTTCTTCCCCGGCGACATCATCACGGAGATCAACCGCGAGGGGGTCACCCGTGTGGACGAGTACCGCAAGACCGTCGGCAAGTTGAAGGCGGGACAGAGCGTTGTGTTTAAGGTCCTGCGGCGGCAGCCCCAGGAGAGCGCCCGCATGTTGACGCTCTATCTCTCGGGGGTAATCTCCGCGGAAAATCAGCAATAAGAAGATTTAGGGATCGGCCGCGGGGTCGAGACCCGCGGCCAGCGGCGGGAGAGGTATCGACCGAACGGCACAGCCCATGCACACCGGAACCACGAACAGACTGGTTGCAGCGATATTAGCGGCGGCGCTTGTCTTGGCACCGCTCAGTTATTCCGCTGTGGCGGAAGCGCAAACGAAACCCGGTGTTTCGGCAAAGAAGCGCGCGTCGAAGAGCTCGAAGCGCCGCGGCAGGCGCCAGCACGGCCAGAAGGCGCCTCAGCCGGACCGTATCAGAGAAATACAGGAGGCCCTGGCGAAGGACGGCGCTTACACCGGCGCGCCGACGGGGAAATGGGACTCCACAACGGTCGAAGCGATGAAGCGCTTCCAGGCCGCTCACGGCTTGAATCCCACGGGGAAGCTAGACGCGCGCAGCCTGCAAAAACTGGGTCTCGGTTCGCAGATAACCGGCGTCGCCTCACCGATGCCTTCCGTCACCGCCTCGACCGCCGCACCCGAACCAGCTCGGCGGCGGCCATAGGACCTTTCACCATTCCTGATTGATTTCCACCTCCCGGTGAATTACAAGTCTCCCTCAGGCATTTGTACCAGAGCCACAGTGCCGTCTGGAAAGGACCCTTGCCATGCGTTTACTCCGTTTCGCCCTGGGGCTACTCATCTCTGCCTCATTCGGTGGAAGTGCGGCCGCACAACTCGAGATGCACTCCGCGTCCAGCCCCGCGATGAAGGCTGTGCGATTCGGGAAACTGTGGGACGCGAAAGGGAAGCTGTGGACGAACGCTATCGTCGTCGTGGAGGGTGAGCGCATCCGCATGGTGACGACGAATCCCGGGGATATTCCCGCGGGGGCCGAGGTGCTGGATTTGTCGAAGTACACCGGAATTCCCGGGTTGATTGATGCCCACACGCACATGACCTACTACACCGAAGAGACGCCAGGCGTGCCGATGCTCAAGCAGATGCAGAACATCGTGCCGGCAGTGACGGTGTATTTGGCCCGGAAGGGCGCGATGCGCACGCTCGAATCCGGGGTAACAACGGTGCGCGACCTCGGCGCGGACCAGTACATGGACATCGCCATGCGCGATCTCATCAATCGCGGCGAGATGACCGGCCCGCGCATGTTTGTCTGCGGCTAC
>JBGQHF010000088.1:0-14540 GCA_041497835.1 Terriglobia bacterium | reverse complement strand
ATCGCCGACGATCCGCTGGCGTCGGTCGTGCTCGGCACAGGGAAGATGCTCAGCGATTTCAAGTTGCTGCGCCAGGTTTGCATAGACTGAGTGGCACAGGCTTCAGCCTGCGAATAATTCTAGGTGAAAACAGAAGACAGGCAAGAATGCCTGTCCCACATCTCCATGGTCGCCATTCCGTCTCGCCACCGGTCGCTGGTCCTGCTCGCGATTGCCATCGTCGCGCAAATCCTGCTGCTGGCCATCCAGATCAAACAGGACCGCAAGGGAAGGCTCATCCGCGTCTGGGCCGTGGCGGTGATCTCGCCGTTCGAGCGCGTGGGTGCGTGGGGGGTTGGAAAAGTTCGGGGCGGCTGGAATCACTACTTCGCGCTGCAAAAGACGGAGCGCGAGAATGAAGTCCTTCGCCGCGAGCGCGACTCGTTGAAAATGCAGGTCAACCAGCTCCAGAGCAAGGCGGCCGAGGCGGATCGCCTGGCCGCGCTGCTGAGTTTCCGGCGATCGCACGCGGACATTCCGATGCAGACGGCACGCGTGATCGGCGCGAGCGCGGACACTGCCAGCCAGACGATTTACATTGACCGGGGAGAACGAGACGGCGTCCGCCGCAACATGGGCGTGATTACACCCGACGGCGTCGTCGGCAAAGTGATCGAGGTGTATCGAGATACCGCGCAGGTGCTCCTGCTCAACGACAAGGAGAGCGGCGTCGGCGCGATGCTGGCCGATTCGCGCACGCAGAGTCCTGTCGGCGGCACGGGTGAACCCCTGCTGGCCATGAAATACCTCAGCAACGACGACGCGGTGAATCCCGGCGACCGCGTTGTGACAAGCGGAACGGACCGCATCTTTCCGAAGGATCTTCCCGTTGGCACAGTCACCGAGGTGAAACTCGGCAATCCGTTCAAGCAAGTTCGGGTCCGGCCGGCCGCGAGCCTCCAACGGCTGGAAGAGGTTATCGTCCTGCTCACGCTGCGGCCGCTGGAGATGAGGACCGCCGAGCCAAAGAAAGAGACGCAGCCAGCCAGCGCCGCTCCACCGAGGAGCGAAACCGGACCTCCGCCGGCAGCCAGACCATGAGCGACGCTTTTGAGATTCGTTCGGGCGCTGAGTCGCACATCGAAGTCCATAAGTTTCGTCCGGGTGCCGTGGTCGTTGCGACCCTCGCCGCACTCGTCCTGCAGTCACTCTTCCCGGTCCATCTTCCCAAGGCGGCCCTCCTCGACCTGCCTTTGCTCGTGACCCTGTATTTCGGCTTGAGCCGCCGCAATCCCTCGACCGGACTGTTTCTGGGGATGGTGATCGGCCTGCTGCAAGACAGCCTGAGCAAGTCGCCGCTCGGCCTCTACGGAATCGCAAAGACGGTGATTGGCTTCATTGCTTCGTCCATCGGCGGCCGGCTGGACACGGAGCATCCGGTGAGCCGCTTCGCGCTGACGATTGTCTTCTTCGTTCTTCATCAGGGCGTGATCGTACTCGTCAAGCGGGTGCTGCTAGCGCAGCCGGAAATCTGGTTCACGACGAAGCTTGGGATTGCCGCAGCGGTCAACGGCCTCGTCGCGGTCGGCCTCTTCCTCCTCCTCGACCGCTTGCGCAAATCCTCTTGACCCCTTGCAGCGTCACGAATTCTGATTCAGTAAGAACTGTTTGAGGTCGTCGAAGCTGCTGGAAATGGGAAGGGAGAGCCCGGGACGAGAGAGGGAGGCAGAGAGCGACCCCGGAAGCCGTGGCGAGACGCCCGTGGCACGGGCGACGACGTCCGCGAATTTCGCGGGATGTGCCGTCGCAAGGACGACGCCCTGGCAGGGTGCATTGTGCTGCTTGCGAAACGTCTCGAATCCGAGGAGGCCCACGGCGGTGTGCGGGTCGGCGAGATAACCGAAGCGCTCGTGCACCGACTTCATCGCGCGCAGCGTCTCTTCATCCGAAAAACCGCAGCCCCAGACGGTGCAGCGGACGGCCTGCAAGTCGTTTCCGAACAGATCCGCCATGCGCGCGAAATTGCTTGGATTCCCCACGTCCATGGCGTTCGAGAGCGTCTGCTTCGAAGCCCGCGGCGCGAAACTGCCGCTGCGCAGATACTCCGGCACGACGTCGTTGCTGTTCGTCGCGGCGATGAAGCGAGCGACCGGCAGTCCCCTCTTCCACGCAAGCAGGCCCGCGGTCAAATTCCCAAAATTCCCGCTTGGAACGGAAACTACGGCAGGGACAGCGGGGTCCGGCAACTGAAAATACGCGGCGAAGTAATAAAGCATCTGCGGCAGGAGCCGCGCGAGATTGATGGAATTCGCCGATGTGAGAAACAGGCGTTCCAGCAGCTCGCGATCGGCAAGCGCGTGCTTGACCAGGCGCTGGCAATCGTCGAACGAACCCGCAATCTCCAGCGCCGTGATGTTTTCCCCGAGCGTGGTGAACTGCCTTTCCTGCGCATCGCTGACGCGCCCGGAAGGATACAAAATGACCACGCGCGTCCCCGGCACACGAAAGAATCCCTGCGCGACCGCGCCGCCCGTGTCGCCGGAGGTCGCCACGAGCACGGTGAGCAACCGCTCCGCCCCGCGGACGAAATAACCCGTCAGCCGGGCCATGAACCGCGCGCCAAAATCCTTGAAGGCGAGCGTGGGGCCGTGAAACAGCTCGAGGAGATGCAACTCCGGCGCGAGCGTCACGAGGGGCGCGGGAAAATCCATCGCCTCGGCCAAAATCTGCCGCAGCACATCGTCCGGAATTTCCTCGCCGGTGAACGGCTTCAACACGCGGGAGCACAGATCCGGAAACGGCAACTCGTGAAATTCGCCGAGCGCATCCGGCGCAAGGAGTGGGATTTCCACCGGCATGTAGAGGCCGCCATCCGGCGCAAGCCCCTGCAGGACAGCCTCTCGAAGCGATACTTCTGGACATTGGCGGTTTGTGCTTCGGTAGATCATCGGCGGCACCGGATTCCGCGATCCATCGCTTGCTCGACCAGCCTCAGCAAGCCCGCAGCGTCCAGCGAAACATGGCGCAATTCTCGAATCGGAATGGTGCAGTGCGCCAGAGCTTTGTAACGGCTGCGCCGCTCGGCAGTCAACCCGGGGTAGCAGCGCTTCACGGCGCTGAGTGGCGCCTCGCCCTGCAGCGGCTGGAATGCCCCGCGCCATAGCACGGGCTTCGGATCGTTCAGATATCGCTCGATCAGGAGCTGCTGTTCTTCGAGAGAGGCAGCGAGATGCACGATTGTCACTTGCGCGCGCAGGCGGCGCAGCAAGCCATCGCCGGTGTAAATCACGCTGCCGGTGGTGTCCAGAACGAGCGAGCGGTCAGACCAATTCTCCAATTCCGCGACCGTTTCCTCGAGAACGGTGATCTCTTCGCGCAGATACTGCGCTTCCCGCGCGGCATAGTGCGGGCTGTCCGGCCAGCCCATCCAGGCGGCCACGCCGCCGATGCCTTCATAGCCTCCATGGGCCAGTTGCGGCCGGAGCCTCTCTTCAATGCGGTCATCGCAGGACAGCGCGGGGTGGCCCGCGTCCGCCAACTTCCGGGTCCAAAAGGTCTTGCCTGATCCAGACATGCCGACAAAAGCGAGGCGCAATGGAGTTTTCGAAGTAGTGGTCATCGAAGCGCAGCGAGTTCCGTACAATAGCGCGCCCGCCTGCCATCCGGCAAGGAAGTGGCTTCACGATGAAGGTACTAGGCTAAGGGGCAGCTCTTCGCGCCACGAATCACAGGGAAAGGCAAGAAAACGCCTGCAGAATGCAGTCCTAGAACCTGTACGGGATGCCAGCTTGCGCGCGTATTCCGTAAGTGCTAGTTTTGAAAATACTTTCGCCGCGCAAGGCGGAGGTCGAGCGGTGGTTCGGGAGCTTTGCCGGCCAAGACACGGTAGGTTCGAGAGCCTCGCGCTGTGGAAAACTCTGGCGTGACGCGAGCAGGCCCTGGCCGCCCAGACGGAGGCGCGGCTCGCGCGCGGGGTCACGGTGTCGTACTGGTTCCGCAAGGATAATCGATTGCCGCAGACGCGGCTGGCTGTCGCTTCCTACATCATCGTGGGGATGATCGGGCTGCTGCTTCTCGGCTTTTGGAAACTCCAGGTCATTGATTCCGACAAGTATTCCCAATTGGCCGAGCGGAATCGGGTGCGCTTGATCCCGACCATCGCGCCGCGTGGAAGGATGCTGGACCGCGATGGCCGCGTGCTCGTGGATAACTATCCGTCCTTCAGCGTGCTTCTGCTTCGCGACGATCCCGCGCTCGTTGAGAAGAGTCTCCCGGTGATTGCGGATGGCTTGAACATTCCGCTGGGGGACCTCAAAGACCAGTTGGACACTTCGCGAGGCCTGCCGAAATTCCAGCCCATCGTAATCAAGCCGGAAGCGTCCAAGGCCGATGTGGCCTTCATCGAATCGCATCGCGGCGATGTTCCCCTGCTGGAAATGCTGATGGTGCACCGGCGGCGCTACCTCCCGGGCGGCTTCATGTCCCACGCCAGCGGGTACGTCGGCGAAGTGAACGAAAAGCAGATCGAAGTCAGCGAAGGGCGCCTGCGGCCGGGCGACATCGTCGGCAAGACAGGACTCGAGCGGCAGTACAACGATCTCCTGATGGGCACGGACGGGATGCGGCGCGTCATCGTGAACAGCATCGGCAAGGAAGTTGGACGCCTCTCCCAGCAGGAAGCCATCCCCGGCAAACAGATTCAGCTCACGATTGATTACGACCTGCAGCAAGTCGCCGAGCAGGTGATGCAGGGCCGGAGAGGCTCGGTTGTCGCGCTCGACCCGCAAACCGGCGAAGTGCTGGCCCTGGTGAGCCGCCCGGCGCCCGACCCGAACGATTTCGCCATTCGCGTTTCGAAAGACGAGTGGAAGAAGCTCAATGACGATCCCGACCTGCCGCTGCTGAATCGCGCCATTCAGGCGCAGCTCGCGCCAGGCTCCATTTTCAAGATCGTCATGGCCACGGCCATGCTCGAAACCAAGTCCGTGCCGGATAATTTCAGCGTTTTTTGCCCGGGCTACGGCATCTTCTACGGGCGCATGTTCAAGGACCATGTGTACGGCAAGGGCTCGCACGGCGTGGTGGACTTGCATAGGGCGATCGTGCAGTCCTGCGACATTTTCTTTTACAACCTGGGCATGCGCATGGGAATTGACAAGATTTCGTTCTACGCCACCAAGCTCGGCCTCGGCCATAAAACCGGCATCGACCTGCCCAGCGAGGAAAGCGGCCTCGTCCCCTCGGAAGAGTGGGTGCAGCGCATATTCCACCGGAAATGGTACGCGGGCGAAACGATTTCCGTGTCCATCGGCCAGGGCGCCGTCACCTCCACGCCTCTGCAGCTCGCGCGCATGATTGGCGGCGTGGCGATGGGCGGAGTTTTCAAGCAGCCGCATTTGATCAAGGACGCGCCAAACGTCGCCGAGGAACGCTTCTCCATTTCCGATCCGACGGTCGAGAAAGTGACGCAAGGCATGTACGGCGTCGTTAACGAGGGCGGCACGGCGGCGGGGTCGCGGCTCCAGGGCGTCGAATTCTGCGGGAAGTCGGGCAGCGCTCAGGTCATCGGATACGATACCCGCAACAAGGTGGGCAAGCAGAAGCGCTTCAAGGACAATGCCTGGTTCGTGGGATACGCTCCGCGGCGCAACCCGGAGATCGTCGTTTCCGTTCTGATCGAGGAAGGCGAGCATGGCGGCGCCATCGCCGGCCCCATGGCGCGCGACATCATTAAGATGTATTACGACAAGAAAGCGAAGAAGACCCAGGGACAATTCGCGGTCGAATACAAGCGTTACGATTTCGGCGAGGGAGCGGATGCGCCGAAGATTGGGAAACCGCAGGAACGGCAGCCCGCGCGGAAGACGGAAGACACCGCGGCGAGCGTTGCGCAGCCGCGAGCAACCGGCAGCGTGAACGAGCCCTAGAGGAAATTGTGAAAAACAGATCCGACCTCCCAAGCGGGATGAGCAAAGCGAACGGAGCCGAGGAATCACTCCGCGTCTCAGCGGAGCTGGCATAGAGGCCGAACCGTGAAAGACGCGCCGGGAACCCGCGATTACGACTGGTGGCTGCTGATCCTGCTCGCCGCCATCTGCTCGATCGGCCTGCTCGAGATCTATTCCGCTACGCATGCGAGCGGCACCGCCGGCCTGCATATGAAGCAGCTCCGATGGATCCTAATCGGCACCATCCTGATGTTCGTGGTTTCGCGCATTGATTATCACTTGATTCTGGACCAGGCGCCGGTGCTGTACTTGATCGGAATCGCGGCGCTGGTCGCCGTGCTGGCCGTCGGTTCGCGGCGGTTCGGGGCCAAACGATGGATTTCCATTCTCGGCGCTTTTCTTCAGGTGTCAGAACTGGTAAAGTTGGTTATAATTATTGCGTTGGCGCGCTTCTTTTCCGAAGTGCGCACGGACCATCTCTCCCTTGGGGACTTGATCAAGGCGGGAGTCATGGTGGGCGTGCCGCTGGGTTTGATCCTGCTGCAGCCGGACTTGGGCACGGCGCTCGTACTGGTGCCCATGCTCGTGATAGGCGCGTTTCTCGCCGGGCTGCAATGGAAACATGCCGCGGCGGTCGCCCTGATTGGCATACTTCTTTTGCCAGTGGGTTGGCATGTCTTGAAGCCGTACCAGAAAGATAGGATTACCTCCTTCCTGCGCCCGGAGGAAGACCCCAAGGGCTCCGGCTATCAATTGCTGCAATCGAAAATCGCCGTGGGCTCGGGTGGATTCTGGGGCAAAGGATTTGGCAACGGCACGCAGAATCAACTGGGCTTCGTGCCCGTCCGCTACTCGGATTTCATCCTGGCGGCTTGGGCCGAAGAGCAGGGCTTCAAAGGCGTGCTGCTGGCCTTAGGGCTGTACATGGCGTTGCTGCTGCGTTTGGTGCAAAATGCCCAGCGCGCGAAAGATCGCGCAGGAATGTTTTTGGTCATGGGCGTGGCGGCGGCGCTGGGTTTCCATGTTTTGGTGAATGTGGCCATGGTCATCGGCTATATGCCGGTGACCGGCATCCCGCTGCCGCTGATGAGCTACGGGGGTTCGGCCACCTTGTTTGTGTTTCTGGCGATGGGCCTGGTCATGAACGTCCGTTTGCGCCGGTTCGTCAACTGAGCGCGTCGCTGGTTCCGCGAGCCGCCGCTTCACAGCGCGAGCGGCAGCGGATAGGAATTTACAATTGAGGATCGCATCGTCCGCCGTTCGCCCGGGTATCACCCGGCAACGGATTCAATACGAGAGCAAGAGGAATCACTTCCCCTCCGGCTTCGAACGCCTGGCCGCCCCGATTCGCTCGGGACGGCCGGTGTGTGCCCTATTGAAATCAGGGCACGGCTCCGGCGGGCCAGGGCTCGCGGCGATGCCTCCTGAGGAGTTTTCATGTCAAAAGAATTGGTTATCTCCGCACCCGCCCACGAACGGCGAGTCGCGATTTTGGAAGAAGGGCAGCTTGTAGAGATTTATATCGAGCGCGAGAAAGAGTTCGCGCTCGTCGGAAGCATTTACAAAGGCCGGGTCACCCGCGTTCTCCCCGGAATGCAATCGGCCTTTGTGGACATCGGCCTCGACGGCGACGCCTTCCTGTACGTCAGCGACGTTTTCGAAAACCTGGAAGAGTACGAGGGCGGTCAAGTGGACACGCATGCGCCGGTCCTCGCGCCGCACGCGCCGCCAGTTTCCCTCCCGGCGCACCTCGAGGGCGAAGCCGTTGCGGTGGAAAGCGCCGAGGCGTTGCACGCCGAGACGCCAGGCGGAGAAGATCCGCAGTCTGAAGCGGAGTTCCGCGCCGAGCCGCCAGCGGAAGGCCCGGCGGAAGCACAGCCGCAGGGTAATGAGGGGGCCAATGAGCCGCAGCCGCGGCAAAATTTTCAGCCGCGTCAAAACAGCGACCGGAATCGCGGCAACGATTTTCGCGGTGGCCGGGGCGGACGCGGCGACCGCGGCCGCTGGGGACGCCGGGGCGGCGGCGGCGGGCGAGGGCCGGAGCGAGGCCGGAATCTGCCGCCATCCAAATATGCCTCACCGCAGGGTTCCCCAAGCTTCGACCAGCGCGGGTCTGACTCGCGCGGACCGGAGCCGCGGCGGCCCGAGGCGCCGCGTTACTCTCCACCCGCCGAGAGTACTGACGATCCGATCGTGCTCCCGGGCGAATCGCTCGCGAAGTATCGCGGGCGCACTCCGGCCTCCATGCTGCCACCCGATGAGCCGGCGGCCCTGCCGACCGAGACGCGCCCGGAAACCACGGAAGCCGCGATGCAGCCAAACGATACGACAGCTACTCCGCAGCGCTCCGTTCGCGGTTTGCCGAGCTGGGTTCTTGCGGACGCCGCAACCGAAGCTCCGGGAGAAACCCCGGCGGAAACGACGCATGGGCACGACGTGCCCTCCGGCGAGACGACATCCGCGGCGGCTGCCGAGGAGATTCACCTCTCAGCCGAGCCGCAGCGCAGCGAAACCGATCTGAACGATGAGGATGTGGCTGCGCTGGCGTCGCAGCTTGCCGAAGCGAAGCATGAAGAGACGCAGGCGGAGGCGGAAGCCGACGCCGTTGTGGGCGGCGCGGTGTTCGAAGAAGAAAATGGAACGTCCTCTCCGGAAGAAGACGCCTCGGATGTCGCGGAAGCCTTGGGCGAGTCCATCGGCGAACCGGGCGACCGACAGGACCACGCACCGGGTCACGAGCCCGAGGAAGACGAGGAAGGGTTCGCCGAAGGGGAATCACGCGAAGAAGCATCGCACGAGCGCGAAGAAGGAACCGTTGTAGAAGCCGCGAGCGGCCAGGCGGCCCCGGAGGAGTTCGCCGGCGACTTACTGCCAGGCGAGACGCGAGCGGTGCATGGCGCTCCCGCAGTGGACCGGCCGCGGGACGACCGACCGCAGGAAGACCGCCCGCGCGATTCCGCGCGCATCGGCCGGGACCCGCGTTCCCGCTTCCAGCGGCCGCAACGCGGTGGACGCGACCGCGGGCGTTTCGGCCGCCGCGACAGCCGGGGAGGCCGTCCACCACAGCGGTTCGAACGGCGCCCTCAGGGACAACAGGGTAGCAGCCTTCGCGCCCCGGCGCGCCGCCCCCAGCTCATCTCCGAGATGCTCAAGGCCGGGCAGGACGTCATCATCCAGATCGCCAAGGAGCCGCTCGGCAAGAAGGGCGCGCGGATCACGAGCCACGTGGCGCTGCCGGGACGCTTCCTGGTGTATATGCCGACAATCGATCATGTCGGCGTCTCGCGCAAAATTGCGTCCGCGGAAAACCGTTCGCGCCTGCGCCGCCTGGTGAGCGAAGCCAAGGGCAGCTTTCCGGGCGGGTTCATCGTGCGCACCGCCGCCGGGGGCGCAACCGACGAGGAAGTCCGCACCGACATCGAATTCCTGGGAAAAACCTGGAACGACATCAAGCACCGCGGCGAAGAGAGAAAGGCCCCCGCGCTGCTCCACCGCGACCTCAACCTCGTCGAGCGCATCCTCCGCGACTACGTGAACGAAGACTACACCGCCATCTGGATCGACAACGAAGAAGAGTTCGGGAAGGTCGTCGAGTTCGTGAACCGATTCCAGCCGAAGCTCGTCAGCCGCGTCAAGCTCTATACGAAAGAAACGCCGATCTTCGAGGAGTTCGGCATCCAGCACGACCTTGACAAGGCCCTGCGCCCGAAGGTGTGGCTCAAGTCCGGCGGCTACATCGTCATCAACCATACCGAAGCGCTCGTGGCCATCGACGTCAACACCGGCAAGTATGTCGGCAAAGGCTCCACGCGGCTCGAGGACACCATCGTCAAAACGAACCTCGAAGCCGTGAAGGAGATCGTCCGGCAGATTCGCCTGCGCGACCTCGGCGGCATCATCGTCGTGGACTTCATCGACATGGAGGAGCGCCGCAACCGCGAAAAGGTGATGTTCGCGCTGCAGCAGGCGCTCGATCAGGACAAGGCGCCGTCGAAGGCGCTGGGCTTCAACGAATTCGGCCTGGTGGCCATCACGCGCAAGCGCACAAAACAGGCGCTCGAGCGCGTGCTCTGCCAGCCGTGCCCGTCTTGCTCCGGCTCCGGCATGGTCAAATCCATCCCCACGCTGTGCTACGAAATCCAGGCCGAGGCGCGCAAGATGGCGGTTGATCACGACGAGCCGAACTTGACGGTGCGGGTGCATCCGGAAATCGCCAAGGCGCTGAAGACGCGCGAATCCATGCTGATCGACGAGCTGGAACAGACCGCGCACAAGCACGTGATCATCCAGTCCGACGCCACGCTGCACTGGGAGCAGTACGACATCTACTAGCGGCGGTTTCGATTTTTCGAAGGCAATGACGCCCGGGCGAGGCAGTGGCCCGGGCGTTTCACTTTTGAGGCTTCAGCTGCGGATGCGGGAGGCGCGGCCGCGGCGTTTGCCGACGAAGTAGGCGCAGGCGAAGCTCACCGGGCATTCGTCACACCTCGGTTTGGTGCGCTTGCACAACTCCTGGCCGTGGCGCTTGAGGAGCAGATAGGCACGCATGCGGGCGCTGAACTTCGCGGGAATTTCCGCCGCGATGGCCGCCTGAGCTTCCCGATAATTGACACCGTAATTTTCGCGCTCCAGCCCGCTGCGGATGCGGACGAGCACCTGCGTACAGTTTGACGGGACAGCGGCGACGGGCGCAATTTCCCCGAACAACAGGATGCGGTCTGCGCCCGGATCGGCGATGTTTGGAAATTTCTTCAGCATCTTGCGCACTTGGGCCAGCGGACCCACCAGCGCCGAACGGAGGTCGCCGCCGAACTCATCCTTGATTCGCGCGGCGATTTGCATGAGCCGCATGGCGCGCAATTCCGGAACCATGCCGCCGGGTTTCAGCGCGTGCGCGAGAGCGGCCGGTTGGGCGGCCAGAATTTGCTCGGGATCGGTGCCGATTTCCTGGTTGAGCGCGGCCCAGCCTTTGGCGCAGGCGGCATCGCTGGCTGGATAGCCGCAGTGCCACCAGACGAGGAAAAGATACGGGTCGGTGGGCCATGCGGGTTTCTGGCGGCCGTATTGGGCTTCGAGCTTGTCGAGGAGTTCCGGGACGTTGAGGACTGCTTTATTCATGGTGAGTCGGGGATATTAGCGCTGCGCAGCGGGCGGAACAAGCGAGCTGGCTACTGGCCGGAGTAGCGCTGCTCCTTCCAGGGGTAGCCGTAGGCGTGATCGCCGTTGCGCTCCCAGAAGCCGAGGCGGTCGTGGTCGAGGAATTGGAAGCCGCGCGCCCACTTCACGCTTTTCCACGCACAGAGCTGCTAGCTGATATCCACTTCCAGGCCGCCCACCCACCGCGCCACCAGATTGTAGACGGCTGCGCCAATCGCAGCGAAGATGCCGCCAATGATGCCGTAGCACAGCGGCATGAAGAGGATGGCACCGATGCCAAAGAGAACCTTGAATGCGCCGAACTCAGGCGGAGCGAGCGCAGCCCCCAGCATCGAAAGCAAGGCAAACAGAACGCCGATAAGGAAACCTATCAATCCGTACACGGCCATTCCCACCTTGAACGCAGAACCGGGGCCGACCCGCTTGAGAGTCGCCATGGAGCACCTCCTACACGAACCGCCGCGGATGCTAGCAGAACGCGCCTCTCCGGCAAAGAGATCTCGGGCAACCATTCGAGTGTCCGGGCTTCCCGAATTTGCGTGTGCTATGATTTTCGTCTGAGCAGCGTGGAACAGGGAAAGAGAGCGAGCGGCGCATGACGGCACGCATTCTCGACGGCAACAAGATCCGCGACCTGGTCTTCGCCGACCTGGCAGGCGAAATCCGCACACTTGCCGCGGAGGGCATTCGTCCGGGCCTGGCAGCCGTGCTCGCGGGCGAAAACCCCGCGTCGCAGCTCTACGTGAAGAGCAAAATCGCGGCCTGCGAGCAGCTCGGCCTGGCAAGCTGGATGTACACGCCACCCGCAAGCGTTTCCACCGACGAGATGCTGCGCCTCGTGGACCAGCTCAACCGCGACGACGCCGTGGACGGAATCCTGGTGCAATTGCCGCTTCCGCCGCAAGTGGACACCAAGTGCGTCCTCGAAGCGGTGAACCCGGCCAAAGATGTGGACGGCTTCCATCCCGTGAACCTCGGCCGCCTCGTCAGCGGCCGCCCGGGTCTTGTGGCCTGCACGCCCGCCGGCTGCATGGAGATTCTCCGCCGCAACGAGATCAAGATCGAAGGCGCGAACGCCGCCGTGCTCGGCCGGAGCGACATCGTGGGCAAGCCGATGGCGCTCCTCCTGATGCATGGGAATGCGACGGTGACGATCTGTCATTCGAAAACGCGCGATCTGCCGGAGGTAGTCCGCCGCGCAGACATCCTCGTCGCCGCGATGGGCAAGGCGGGGTTTGTGGAAGCAGACTGGATCCGCCCCGGCGCGGCGGTGATTGACGTGGGCACAAATCGCGTGACGGACGCCGCCGAAGCCGGGCGCCTGTTCCGCAACGATCCAGGCCGCCTCGAAAAATTCCGCGCCAAGGGCTGGGCGCTTGTGGGCGACGTACATCCCGACGCGGTGCGCGTCGCCGGCGCGCTGACTCCCGTGCCGGGCGGCGTCGGGCCGATGACCATCACCATGCTCATGAGCAACACGGTGAAAGCAGCGCGTCTCCGGCGCGGCCTCCGCGGAGCCGCATCGCCCGCGGCGGCAGCCCAGCCGGCGCGCGGGGCGCACTGATGCGGACGAGCTCTTGAGAAGGGCATGCTGAAGCTCGGTCTGACCGGCGGAATCGCCTGCGGCAAGAGCGCCGTCGCCGCCATGCTCCGCGAGCTGGGCTTCGCCGTGCTGGACGCCGATGCGCTTGCGCACGGCCTGATGGAGCCCGGCCAACCCGCGCACGCGGATGTGATTCGCGAGTTCGGCGCGGGGATCGCCGACGCGAGCGGGCGGCTCGACCGCGGTAAGCTGGGTGCAGCCGTTTTCGGCAACCGGGAGAAGCTCGACCGCCTGAATGCCATCGTCCACCCGCGCGTCGAAGAGGCCATTCAGCGGCAATACGCCGAGTGGGAGCGCGCCGGCACGCACGCCGCGGTTTTCGTGGAGGCCGCGCTGATCGTCGAAGCGGGCCACCGGGAGCACCTCGACGGCATCGTGGTCACGTGGTGCAGGCCCGAACAGCAGTTCGAGCGGCTTGTGCGCCGCGGCCTGAGTGAAGAAGAGGCCCGGAGGCGCATTGCTTCGCAGATGCCGGTCGAAGAAAAACTGCGGCACGCGACGGAAAAAATTGATTGTTCTGGAACGCTCGAGGCCACGCGCGTTCAGGTCGAGGCCCTCGCCGCCAAGCTGCGGACCCAAGGGTACCCGGGCGAAATTTGAATGCGGTCATCCTGGGGACGAACGATCAGGTTGGCCGATCGATCGAAGATTCCGGCCTCGCGGGATGGGCTCAGAATGCCGACTTGGCGTGAACTTGCGAGAGGTCGAGAGAGGTAACCGAAATGAACGCAAATCGTGCTCAAAACCGAATCCGTTGGGCGGCGCTGGCGCTGATTGTACTTCTGGGCGGTTTCTACGCCGGATCGCGCTGGGGCCCGCGCCAGCCGGCGCGCGTCGAAGCGCTGCCTCTCGGCGCGGACGCCGCGGCAAGAGGCGATTCCCGGGATGCCGCGCTGACCGACGAAGAGTCCATCAACGTGCGCGTCTACCGGCAGGCCTCGCCCGCCGTGGCCAACATCCTGACCAAGGCCACGGAATACGATTTCTTCATGGACCCGGTGGCGGTGGAAGGCGCGGGCTCCGGCTTTGTGATTGACCCGCGCGGCTACATCCTCACCAATTTTCACGTCGTCGAAAACGCGCAGACCATCGCGGTGATTCTCGGCGACCAGTCGCGTTACCAGGCTAAATTTATCGGCGCCGACCAGCGAAACGACGTCGCGCTGATCAAGGTGGAAACCAAAGGCAAGCAGCTCGCGGCGCTCACGCTGGGAGATTCCTCGGCACTGCAGGTCGGCCAGAAAGTCCTTGCCATCGGCAATCCCTTCGGCTTCCAGAGCACGCTCACCACGGGCGTCGTCAGCGCCCTCGGCCGCACCGTGCAAACGAGCCAGACCACCATCATCGACGCCGCCATCCAGACCGATGCCGCCATCAACCACGGAAATTCCGGCGGGCCGCTCCTGAATTCTCATGGAGAAGTCATCGGCATCAGCTCGGCAATCTACACGCCGAGCGGAACCACGGCCGGGATCGGCTTCGCCATTCCCGTCAACACCGCGAAGCTGATCGCTCATGACCTGATGACCGAAGGTCACGTCCGCCGCGCGTTCCTCGGTGTGCAGACGTTGCCGGTAAGCGAATGGCTCGCCGAAGCGCTGGGCTTGCCGGTGCAGGACGGCCTCCTGGTCGAGACCGTTACTCGGGGAGGCCCGGCGGCAGCGGCCGGAATCCACGGCGGTGACCGGACCGCGACAGCCGGCATGCGCCGGATTTACATCGGCGGCGACGTGATTGTCGCCGTGGACGGACAGAAAGTCGCCAATCAGCTCGATTTGAACGTCATCTTGAACCGCAAGCGCCCCGGCGACAAAATCGCCGTCACCGTATATCGCGGCGGCAAAAAGATGGAT
>JBGQHF010000087.1:0-14986 GCA_041497835.1 Terriglobia bacterium | reverse complement strand
TACAATGAGAATCATTGGATACAGGGGTTCTAGAAGACCATTTCCCGCGGCAAAGTTTGCCGCCGCAGGCATCGAACCATCCGGACAAATTTGTCCCGATGGCACTGAGGGTGAAGAATGCCGGATGTAATGAAAACACTGCTGCTGAATCCTCCGAGCTTCGAGAATTTCGACGGTGGAGCGAGCTCGCGCTGGCCCGCCACGCGCGAGATTGAATCCTACTGGTACCCCGTCTGGCTGACCTATCCGGCGGGCATGCTGCCCGGCAGCCGCCTTCTCGATGCCTCGCCGCACAAGGTAGGTTGGAAGCAAACGATTGAAATCGCGAAGGACTATGAGTTTCTCGTTCTCTTCACTTCCACTGTCGGTTTTGAAAGCGACCTAAAGCTGATTCGGCTCATCAAGGAGCAGAATCCGGGTCTAAAGATTGCCTTCGTCGGCCCGCACGGCCACATCCGCCCGGAAGAAACTCTGCAGGCCAGCGAGGACATCGACTTCGTCACCCGCGGCGAATTCGATCACTCCGTGGTCGAGTTCGCGCAGGGCAAGCCTCTTGGCGAGATTCTCGGCATTAGCTATCGCAAGGACGGCAAGATCGTCCACAACGCGGAACGCCCTCAGCTTCACACAGCGGAGCTCGACGCCCTGCCGTTTGCCACGGAAATCTACAAGCGCGACCTGCAGATTGAGCGCTACAACGTGCCGTTCCTTCTGCACCCGTACATTTCCTTCTACACGACCCGCGGCTGCCCGGCCCTCTGCACCTTCTGCATGTGGCCGCAGACGATTTCGGGCCACGCCTGGCGCGTCCGTTCGGCGGAGAACGTTGCGCGGGAAGTGAAGCTCGCGCTCGAATATTTCCCGCAGATGAAGGAAATCTTCTTCGACGACGATACCTTCAACATCCGCAAGGACCGCGTCCTCGAGCTCTGCCGGCTTTTCAAGCCGCTCAAGTTCCGCTGGTCCAGCACAGCCCGCGTCCACAGCGATTATGAAACTCTCAAGGGCATGGCCGACGGCGGCGCCCGGCTCTTCATCGTCGGCTTTGAGTCCGGCGACGCGCAAATCCTGAAAAACATCAAGAAGGGCGCCACTATCGAGATGGCGCGCGCCTTCATGAAGAATTGCCGCAAAGTGGGCATCAGGGTCCACGGCGACTTCATCATCGGCCTGCCCGGCGAGACGAAGGAATCCATCCACCGGACGATTGAGTTTGCAAAAGAGCTCGACTGCGAAACGATTCAGGTTTCGCTGGCCCACGCCATGCCCGGTACCGAACTGCACGACCAGATGTCCCGCGAGGGTTTCCTCCGGGTCGAGGCGCTCGCGGATTCCGGCGGCCACCAGCTCCCGCACATCGAGTATCCCCATCTCTCCCGAGAGGAAATGATGGCCGGCGTCAACCGTTTCTACGACGAATACTATTTCCGTCCAAAGGTCGTTTGGCGCATCGTCCGCGAAGCCCTCTGGGACGGCAACGAGCGCAAACGTCTGTATCACGAAGCCGTTGACTTCCTGAAGCTCCGCGCGGAACGCTTGCGCTGGGCGAAGCAGGGTGGCGAGCCGACGAAGACGGTGGTCTCCGTCCCGGAAGCCACGACCGTGGCCTCCGCCAACGACTAATCAACTCCGAATGGGACACGAGCGCAGGCTCCATCTGAAGACCCTTTTCATGGTCTCCGTCATGGTGACGTGCGCCACCATCGGTGACCTGCTGCTTAAGCGCGGCATGGTGCAGATCGGCGCAGTCCCGCAGTTGAGTCCAGCGGTCCTCTGGCACACGCTCCGCCTGACCATCGTGAGTGGCACGATCTGGCTCGCCATCCTCTTTCTGATCGGTTTCATGCTCTCCAACATGACCGTGCTGAGCTGGGCTGACTACAGCTATGTAATGCCCGCATCGGCCATCGGCTATGCCGTCGTAGCCTTCGTCGGAATGACGGTGTTGGGAGAAAAAGTCACCGCCCTGCGCTGGCTTGGCGTGGCGCTGATCTGTGTCGGCGTCATCCTCGTCGGGCGGACGAATCCACGGACGACGCAGGCGCCTCGATGATTCGCACGGTTTTCATGCTCGCCGTATTGATCATCTGTGGATCGGCCGGGGAAATCGCTGTCACCCATGGAATGAAAAGGGTGGGAGCGCCCGCTCGGCTCCGCCCCCGGGCACTCCTTGTGTTTCTGGGCCGCGCGCTCCGGAATGGGTGGTTTTGGGTGGGCCTGCCGCTGATGGCCCTGTCGTTCTATGCGCTCTTGCTGCTGCTGTCGTGGGAGCCGATCAGCCTCGTGATTCCGGCTTCGGCGCTCAGCTACGTGGTAGGAACCCTGGGCGCAAAATATCTGCTCGGCGAAGACGTTACCGGAGTGCGCTGGGCTGGGGTGCTTCTCGTCTGTGCCGGTGTCGCACTGGTGACGATTGGCTGAGGTCGAGTGAATCCCGATCTTCTCTTGTTTGGCGTAGCCCTGTTCTGCGCTGCGGGTGTCGCTTCTTGGGACCTCCGCCGCCGGCGCCTGCGTGCTTCGCTTTTATTCAAGGCCCCCGCACTGGAAATTCTGGATGTCGCCGCCGCTGCCATGTGGATCTTCTGCGTCGTGCGCGGCGCGGGATTATGGATTGCCCAACCGGAGACAAAGGACGCTGCGGTTCTTGCCGTAAGCCTGCTGGGCGCCGCACTCTTCTTCTACTTATGGAGTGATGGCCGCCGGGCAAACCAGTTTCAGCGGCCGGACGGAATCGTGCTGGGCCAGACTCTCGTGCTGGGAGGCCTGCTCCGGCTTGCCCTGAGGCTCTTCGAGAGAGAAAGCCCCGTCTTCGACACCGCGTCCATCGGAGGAATCCTGGCCGGTGGAATTCTCCTCGCGATCATCGTGCCGCGCTTTCTCAAAGGCAAGGAAGAGCACCGCATCATCCAGCGAATGACGCAGCAGGGCGAAACCGTCCAGCCCGAATACACTCCACCGACGCCCGAGTGCCCGCATCCCGAGCGCTGGACGATGATGGATTCCATGAGCGCCGAAGTCGAGGTTCTGGAATTCCTCAAGCAAATCGTTTTGACCCTCAAGCCCGGGCTGATCGTCGAAACGGGAACCTTCATCGGGCTGAGCGCCATCCGCATGGCCGAGGGATTGCAAGAAAATGGCTCTGGCCGCCTCATCACCTGCGAATCCGACCCCGTTGTCTACGCGAAGGCGAAGGAAAGAATCGAAGCTTCCGGCGTCGCGAAATGGATCAACTGCCGAAATGAATCGAGCTTCGAGCTGTCCGTGGACGGCGCCATCGATCTCTTCTTCAGCGACAGCCATCTCCCCATTCGCGAGGAAGAAATCCGCAGATTTCTCCCGCAGATCAATCCCAACGGTCTCATTCTCTTGCACGATACGAGTTCGCATTACAAGGTCGCGCGCGAATCCGCGTTTCGCCTTGAGCAGGAAGGCTTGATTTCGATGGTCCTGGTGCCCACCGCGCGCGGCCTGATGCTCGCCCAGAAGCGCGCCGGCCGCAAGTGAGTCCTTCGGCGCATGCGAGTTGGCGCGGGCGAATATTCAGTCCATTCACATCGAGACCGGAAATTGACGCGGCATTGCACGCGGCACTAGAGTAGATTGGAAAGCGGGCGGAGATCCTTTGCACCATCTTCTTCTTTCAGGATCGCGCGACGTAGTGCTGCTTCTGGCTGCGGCACCCCTCGCCTATTACGCGGTGGCGACGCTTGCGGGCTTTCGGTTTTTCCGCCGCGAACGCGCGCGCAAGCTGCCGGACTTTACGCCGCCGGTCAGCGTTCTGAAGCCCATCCGCGGCGTGGATTTCGGTTCGTACGAAAATTTTGTCAGTTTCTGCCGCCAGGACTATCCCGAGTATGAGCTCCTTTTTGGAGTGAACGATCTTGCCGACCCAGCCGTCCCCTTCATCCATCGATTGATTGCGGAGTTTCCGAATCGGCGGATTCAGCTTTTTGTGGGCTCAAATCCGGTCGGTGCCAACGGCAAGGTCAACAAACTCTGCCGGCTCGCCCGGGAAGCGCGCCATGACATCCTGGTCCTCAGCGATGGCGACGTCCGTGTCGGCCCACGCTATCTCCGTGAAGTCGTCGCGCCGTTCGCCGATTCGCAGACCGGGGTCGTCACCTGCTTTTACCGCGGAATCGTGGAGCCCAACGTGTGCGCAGAATTGGAAGCCATCGGCGCTTCCTCCGATTTCTTCGCCGGCGTTCTTGTTGCGAATTGGTTCGAGGGCATGACCTTCGCCCTCGGGGCCACGATGGTGACGACAAAGACCTGGCTCGGGAAAATCGGCGGCCTCGAAGTGCTCACCGGCGCCCATTCCGACGATTATGAGCTGGGCCATCGCATCCACCTCCAGGGTGGCCGCGTTGTGCTTTCCCGGGAACCCGTCTGGACCATGTACCCGGCAATTACGGCGAGAGGCTTCTGGGAACACCAGGTGCGCTGGGCACGAACCGTCCGGCTCTGCCGCCCGCTGTCGTATGCCGGGCTCGTCTTCACCCACGGCCTCCCGTGGGCGCTGCTCGCGGCTCTCGTCGCCCAGACAAGAATGATTGGGGTGGTTTATCTCTCCGCCTATCTCGTTCTGCGCTTGATTCAGGCCTGGGCCGTGGGAATCTGGGGCGTGGGGGACGACGTTTTGCGGCGCAAGCTTTGGCTCGTGCCACTTCGGGATGCCATCAATTTTGCCGTTTGGCTTGCGAGTTTTGCCTCCAATCGCATCACTTGGGCCGGCACCGATTTCGAGATCCAGAAGGGTCAATTGGTGGCCATCGAAGAACCCGATGCGGCGGCCGCTGCCGCGTCCGGGCGTGTCCGCGGTTAGCGCCTGGACGTCCCGGCTCCGCTGCGGATTGCCGGCCCGGTTGACGCTTATCGCATTCCTGATTACAGTAGAAAGGTAGAATCGTGGCTGCCGGGATACCCGGACGTGCTGCGATTCGTTTTTGTTCCTCCCACGGCTGGGAGGTCGTCCAATTGGTAGGACTCCAGACTCTGGATCTGGCTATCCTGGTTCGAGTCCAGGCCTCCCAGCCAAATTTCCATGTCCTTTCTAGCCGGTCGGTTGCAGCCACGGAAATTTCTTGGTGTCTATCTGCGCGTGTTTCGAGACGCACTTACGGTGACGCGCGCGAGCGGCGAACGATTAGCGCAGCGATCCGTTTGCCTAGAAGATGAGTTTGAGGGCGAGTTGCATGATGCGGGGGCCGGAAGTTGCGGTCGGGGTGCTGAACGCCGTTGTGCCGGTGGATTGGGGGACAAGGCAGGGGGCTGCCGCCGGCTTGCAGGCCTCTACGGCCGACGAGGAGGAGCGGGAATACTGCCTTGCTCGCGCGTCGGTGATGTTAACTCGATTGAACACGTTAAACGCCTCCCAGATGAGCTGAAGGTGCATGTGCTCTCTGATCGCCACGTTGCGGGTCAAACGAGGATCCAAAGAAACCGTTGTCGGCAGGCGAAAAGTGTTCCGCGACTGGCCAGGAGTGCGGTCGTTGACGAGGTTGCCGTCGTTGTTGAGGTCGACGTTGGGACCAACCTGGCCCGAGTAGGGGAGACCAGACTGCACGGCCAGAATCCCGCTGAATTCCCAGCCGCCGAGGATGGCCTTTGTAGGGCTCCGCAGGCGATTCGCATATTTCAGATTCCAGATGCCGTTCAGAACGAAGCGGTGGCGGGCATCCTCGATGCCCGGACCGCGGTCAGCGCGCGGATTGGAGGAATCGGACAGAAGCAGGCCATCATTGGCGCCGCCTGGGTTGAAGACCAGCGATTCAGGACGGTCATCCATCACCCTGCCAAGCGTGTAAGCAGCAAGGAACTGAAAGTTGTGGGAAAAGCGCTTGCTCAGTTGCACGGCCAAACCGTGATACATCGAGTTTGCATCGCTCTTAAGGAGGAAGATGCGGTCAAAACCAGAGATGGGCCGCGGGGCAGTGAAGCGTTGATAGGTGAGCACGGTAGTGGTGCCGGCGATGCCGATATTCGCCGGCGTGGGCACAGGCAAGTTGATATCTCGCCAGCGGTCCAAGTGAGTTCCCTTCACCATCAGGTAGCTGGCGGAAATCGCCCAATTGTCTTGCAACTGAAACTCGATCCCCAGGCTGGCATGCTGATCGTAGGGCTGCACGTGGTCCTGGGAGAACAGCATAATGGTGTCGGAACCAGGTGTTGGCGGCAGGCAGCTCGGCGAAACGCCCGACGGGTCCGGCGGGCCATACAGATTATTCGGGTAAGCAGGAATGGAGGCGCCGGTAAAGGTGCGCGTCTCGACGCTGGCGCCGTTCTGGTAATGAGGGCGAACAGCCACGGCGGCTCTGAGCCGGGTGTAGAAGAGGCCGTAGCCGCCGCGAACAACTAGACGCTGCCCCCGCAGTGTGCTCCAGGCAAAACCAATACGTGGGGCAAAGTTGTTCGCATCCCGAGGAACATAGCTCGTGTCGAGGTCTGCGGCGGACAGGGCCAGGGATTGATTCTTCAGAGGGGGCTTGGCAATCAGTTGGATGTCGTAACGCAGTCCCAGGCTCAAGGTGAGCCCAGGCCGGGCGCGCCACTCATCGGCCAAGAAGCCTGCAAATTCCGTGGAATTCGGATACGAAGTAGCGCCCGGTTTGCCCTCGCCCGAGAATGCCTGAGTGTACGTTTCGCCCGGCTGTGGTGTGCGACATGGCTGTGGCACAGAAGGGCTACAGACGGGGAGTTTTGCCAGGCTGCGGCCAAAGCTTTCGAGACTGTTGAAACGGAAGCTTCCGGAAAAGAAAGGGGCATGCTCCCACCGATTTCGTGCCAGCAACACGTTCGCGCCGAACTTGAAGACATGGCGGCCTCGACTCCACGAGAGCGTGTCGGCCCATTCGAACTGGCGAACAAAGCTCCTTGTTGGATTGGCGATCGTCCGGCCGACATTCAGCACCGTCTGACTGCCTTCGATGATGTTGGCCTGGGGATTCGGGCTACTTGCCTCGTTCTTGTCGTCGTTCAGCAGATAGTGGAAGCGGGTCACATTCACCATCGACGACGATAGCGTGGAGGTCAGGGAGAGGGCCAGCGTGTGACTATCGCTCAGGGAATCGCCGTTGTTCTCCAGAGAGGCCGTTTGGCTGCCGACGGTGGTACCGTTCTTTGCGGTAAAGAGCTGGGTGTTCCAGCGGCCGCTGAGCAGTTGAGTGGGCGTGATTTGCCAATCCAGCCTTCCGAAGTAAGCATCCTGGTCCTCCGTTTGAAGGTAGGGAGCGGCACGCGGGGTCAAGTAGTCCAGAGCGCGCTGCTGGAAGGCAACGACAGTGGGGTCCGAGGAAAGCTTGAACCCTGAAGGTAAGTTCAGGATTGTCGGATTCTGGAATTGGCGGCGCTGCCCGTCGTAGTCAACGAAGAAAAACAGCTTGTTCTTCAGGATTGGCCCACTGAGGGCGCCCCCGAACTGGTGAACGTGCAGAGGCTCCTTGGGCTGGCCGTTGAGTTTGCGAATCAGGTCGGTGGCGTTAAGCCCCTTGTCACGGAAGTACCAGAAGAGGCTGCCGTGGAGGTCGTTGCTGCCGGACTTGGTGACGACGCTGACGATGCCATTGCCGGCGTGGCCGAGCTCAGCCGAATAACTATTGGTATTAACCTGGAACTCGCGCACCGCCTCCAGGCTGAATTGGTAGGGCCGGCTGCTAATAAAGGGCGCGGAAAAAACCGAGGTGTTTTCTGCGCCGTCCACCAAGGTCACGTTGAGATAGCGCTGGCCGCCGAAGCTGGGCATGCCCGAGCCAAAGGCAGTCAAAATGGGGCCTCGAATCGCGCCCGGCGCCAGCAAGACAAAGTCGATGAAGTTGCGGCCGTTCACCGGCAGGCTGGCGATGGAGCGCTCATCGACCGTGGAAGCCACGTGCGTCCGCGTGGACTCAACCAAGGGAGTTTCGCTTCTGACTTCGACGCGCTGCGCCTGCGAAGCGAGGCGAAGCGTGAGTGGCAAATTGATTTTGGCGCCGACGGTGAGCTTCACGTTCTTATATGTGAAGGTTGCGAAGCCTTCGCGCTCGGCAATCAACTCGTAGGATCCCACCGGCAGAACGAGGAAACGGAAGAAGCCGCGGTCATCCGTCGTCGCCGAATGAGTCGCCGATGTGTTCACCTCGCGGACCCTCAAAGTCACGCCAGGAACCACTGCCCCGGAAGGATCGGTGACGGTGCCTTCGATGGAGCCTTCGTTGCTCGACTGGCCGCAAAGGGACGCACAAGAAAAGAACGTGAGCAGAACCAACGGCGCCGCTGCTCGCATTCTCATTTGCCGGTGCTGCTATGGGCTCGCGCCACGAGAATTGGTGATGGTTCGGGGAAGCCGGAACGGCGTACCAGTTCCTGAAAGCGCGGATCGGCACGCAGCGCGTCAGAATATATAGGCCCGAGATTTATTCCCCTGAACGGCAATTGTTTGTCGTATTTTTCATAGAGTAGCTTGATGGCCATTTCGCGATCGCCCAGGGCGTCATATATCCTCGCAAATTGTCCAATGTGGCCAGGTCCACCTTTTGGCTTCCTCTGAACCCGCTCCATGAACGCAAGTGCCTCCGTCCGCCGCCCGGCGAGGGCATAGACCCAGCCGCAGTCGTCCCCGGCGGCGACTTCGGGATCCGGCTGAGAATAGGCGTCACATTCCGCTATGGCTTCCTTGAACATCCCTTTCTTGGCGTAGTTCCAGGCAAGCTGGTAATGCGGCATACGATTGTTGGGGTCGAGTTGGAGGGCCCTCTTAAGTTGAGGAATCGCGTCGTCGTATCGCCGAGCCATGAAATAGGTCCAGCCCAAGGTAAGGTTCTGGCTGAAGCTCAAGGGATTGCGTTCGACGGCGTCACGCTCAGCCTGAATCGCCTCGTCAAACAGCCCCAGCCGAGAAAAATAAAGGCTCGGGCCCCGCCAGCTTGGATCGAGTTCCGCGGCCCGGACGAATTCCTTCTCGGCGTTCTTCCAATCCCAGGCGTCCATGTAAATCCAAGCTAGGTTTCCATGTGCCGTTCGCAGCGTGTCATCCAGCTCCAAAGCCTTCAGCAGCGCAGCCTTCGCCTTGGCAACGGCCGCCTTGGTGTCGCCGTAGCCGCTCAGAGATTGATAACAGGACCCGAGGCCGCTCCAAGCCCGGGCGTAGGTCGGGTCCAGGTCAATGGCCTGATGGTAGTACTCGAGAGCTTTGTCCAGAGAGTCTTTCTTCCACTGATGCAGGTAATAATTGGCCTTCAGGTAGAGCTTGTAGACCTCTGGATCGACGGTCCTCTGGAGCGTCAACTGCGCCTGTTCCTGGGCCGCCACCTTGATCGCCAGGTCGCCGGCCATGGCCCGGGCAACGTCGCTGGGCAAGCGGGCGACGTCGCGGAGCTCGCGGTCGTAACTGCGGGCCCACAGATGCCGATCGTCCTGGGCACGGATTACTTGCACACTGAGGTGAATCCGATCTCCGGTGCGTTGCACAGTGCCTTCCATCACCGCGTCCACACCGAGCTCGCGCGCAATCTCCTGAAGAGACTTGCCCTTCTCTTGCTTGATGCGCACGACGGAGTAGCGGGAAATCACCTTCAAAGAGCTGATCTGCGCCAATTGCGTGATGAGTTCGTCATGGATGCCGTCGACGAGATATTCCTGCCCGGCGTCGCCGGTAAGATTTTCCAGCGGGAGCACGGCGAGTGAGGCGAGCGGCAAACGCGAACTTGTTCCAAACAGGCGCTCCCGCAGACCGCCGATGTTTGCCATCAACAGCGCACCCAAGAGCAGCGCGGCTGCGAGCAGCCCTAGGACCCAGCGCTTTAGCCCCCAAGACATCGGTGGAAGAGTTTGGGCGACCGCCGACGCCTCCGCTCCATTCACAGGGCAAATGAAGCGGTAGCCGCGTTTGGGCAATGTTTCGATGTAACGAGGACTCTCCGCCGAATCGTCCAGGACGTCGCGCAGTTTCTTGATGGCGTTATTCAGCCCATGGTCGAAGTCCACGAAGGTGTCGGCGGGCCAGAGACCCTGACGCAACTCGTCCCGGGTAACCACCTCGCCCGCTCGTTCCAGCAACAGGGACAGAACCTGGAAGGGTTGCTCAGGCAAACGGATTGTGTGGCCGTTCTTGCGGAGTTCGCCTGCACGCAAATCTAGCGCGAAGGTGCCGAAGCGCACGGTCCGGGCTGGGACCGAAGGCTCTTCCATGGGGAGACTTCCTCGTTGGCCGAAGTATACCACCGGGTAACAAGCCTGAAAACCGCTCTATGTCCGCGCCCGCGGCCATTCGAACCCGCTCTTTTTTCAGTTGTTTACGCGAAGACAAAAAGCAGAGGAAAAAAAGTGTTCGCAGGGATTGCTCCGCGCCGACTCCTGCACGAGAGTCGCCACCTGCGCGCCATTCTCGAAGGAAAAAGGAAGAGCGCGAAGGAGGAAACCCATGAGACTTCGAAATTCGATTCGCAGCACAATTTGGATTGTTCCGTTGCTAGTTTGTTCCATGTGGATGCTGGCGTCGGCCCGCGCCACATCTGAGGACGATGGTCCGCCGCAGTTCGGTCCTTGGTCCGCGCCAGTAAACCTCAACGATTATCCAACGCCGGCCGCGTCCTCCGTCAACTCTGTCTTCACCGAGGTCAACCCTTCCATTTCAAAGAATGGGTTGAGCCTGTATTTCGCCTGCGATGGTTGTCCGGGAAGCTATGGCGGTTTTGATCTTTATGTGTCGCAGCGCGCCAGCATCGGTGATGCTTGGGGACCGCCGCAGAACCTCGGCCCTACCATCAACACGCCTTACAACGAAGCCGGTCCTGAACTGTCCAACGATGAGCACCGACTGTTCTTCAACAGCAACCGTCCTGACGGATACGGCGGGTTCAAGAATTTCGGTGGAGTCGACATCTACGTCTCGCGCCGTCACAACAAGCGGGATGATTTCGGCTGGCAAGCGCCAGAGAATCTGGGCCCCGGCGTGAACACCGAGTTCAACGATCGCTCTGCCACGTACTTCGAGGACGAGCGGACCGGCACAATCACCATCTTCTTCCATTCTGACCGGCGCGGTGGCTTGTTGCCGAATGACATCTATACCAGCACCCTGCAGCCCGATGAGACCTTTGGGCCGGCGGTGCTGGTGCCGGAGCTCAGCAGCGATCGCAATGATGAGGAAGTCGAGGTCCGTCGCGACGGCCTGGAGATCTTCTTCTCGTCCAACCGGTTTGGTGGGGTGGGCGGCCGCGGGGGTGGTGGCGATCTGTGGACCTCGACCCGCGCCAGCACGTCCGATCCCTGGTCGCCGCCGGTCAATCTGGGTTCCGTGGTCAATACCCTCAACCACGAGTCCGGGCCGGCGCTTTCGTGGGACGGCACGACGCTTTACTTCGTCTCGGCGTTCCGCCCGGGGAACGCCTCGCCCTTCTTCGATATTTGGGTGACCACGCGCGGCAAGGTCAAAGAGCGGGAGGACGACAGGTAAAGGCTAGAAGGGAACTGCTCCGTCCTGCGCGGCATGGGACGACCCATGCCGCGCAGGACCCTTCTCGGTGGCGCTCGTTTTCAGCGAGCTCGTTTGATTCGCATTCGGCTGGCGCTTCCTTTCGTATTCGTTCCAGCGCGGTTTCAGAGATTGTTCAGAAAGAACTCCGTCACTCGCTGGAAGAGCACCTTGCGCGCGGGGGGATCGCTGATGGGGTGGCCGCGTCCGGGGTAGAGAGTGACTTCGACGTACTTGCCCGCGGTGATGAGCTCGTTGATCAGGGAAATCGTGTTGGCCACGTGCACGTTGTCATCCCCCGTGCCGTGCGCAATCAGGAGCTTTCCCTTCAGCCCGCTAACATGCTTGATGGGCGAGGAATCCCGGTAGCCATCTGCATTGTCCTGCGGGCGGCCCATGTACCGCTCGGTGTAGATAGTGTCGTATTGCCGCCAGTCGGTGACCGGCGCCCCCGAGAAACCCACTTTGAAATCATCGCCCGCCCGGAACATCGCGTTGAGCGTCATGTAGCCGCCATAGCTCCAGCCCCAGATGCCGATGCGGTTTCCATCCACGTAAGGCAGCGATCGGAGGTGCGCCACGCCGTCGCGCTGGTCGGAGAGTTCATGCTCGCTCATGCGCAGATGAAGCGGCGTCTCGAAAACGTGTCCGCGCCCCGCCGAACCGCGATTATCGAGCGCGAAAATGATGTAACCCTTCTGCGCCATGAGCTGGTGCCAAAGGAAGTTGTTTCCGCCCCACGCGTTCACTACCACCTGCGCGTGCGGCCCTCCATAGGTATAGACGATCACCGGGTATTTCTTTTCGGGACTGAAGTCCGGCGGTTTGATCATCATCGCGTTGAGCTTTGCTCCGTCCCGAGCCGCGACACTGAAAAACTCAACCGGCGAAAGATGATACTCGGCGAGCTCGGCGACCGCGTTCTCGTTGAGCGCGGCAACCAGAGAGCCGTCCGCACGCGCGAGGTCCTGTCGCTGCGGCGTCATGCTGTTCGAGTATGTATCCACAAACGTGCGCGCATCCGGCGCGAAGTTGATCCCGTGCGTGCCGTCCGCGCGCGTGACGCGCCCAAGTTCCGAACCGTCGAGCCCGACACGGTACAGATGCCGCTCCACTGGACTCTTTTCCGTGGCGGTGAAATAGACAAGCCCCTTCGCGTCATCCACGCCATCCAGGTGTGACACTTCCCAATCGCCGCGCGTGAGTTGTGCCAGCTCTTTTCCATCCAGGCCGTAGAGATAGAAGTGCCGGTAGCCGCTTCGCTCGCTCGACCACAAGAAGCGCTTTCCGTCCGCGAGAAAGTACAGGTCATCGCTCACGTTGATCCAGCTGGGATCCTTTTCCGTGAGCACAGCTTTCGTGTGGCCGGTCGCCGCATCCGCAAAGAGCAGCTCGAGAACATTCTGCGCCCGATTCAGCTGCTGAATCGCCAGCCGCTTGCTGTCGCGCAGCCAGTTCACGCGCGGGATATAGATATCCGTCTCTTTGCCGATGTCCATCGCGCGCGGCGCGCCGCCCTTCAAGTCCGCGACGAAAACGCGAACGATGGGATTTGCGCCGCCCGCTTTGGGGTAGCGCATGCGTTCCGTTTCGCCCGTGTACGAAGTGAAATCCTGTATCGGGTAGCGCGTCACGGGGCGCTCGTCCATCTCCAGGTAGGCGATCGCCGAAGAGTCCGGCGCCCACCAGTACGCCGTCCGGATATCCAGCTCTTCGGGGTAGACCCAATCGAGTCCGCCCTTGCGCAGCTCTTCGGTGCCGCCTTTGGTAAACGCGCGAGTTTCGCCGTTCGCCGCATTCACCAGCCACAGGTTGTGATCGCGCACGAAGCTCACCCACCGGCCGTCGGGAGAGATCTTCGCGTCGGCGATGGAGTCCTTGCCGGAGACGAGCTTGCGCGAGGCCTGCGTTTTCAAGTCATACCACGCCAACGAAGTGGGCCCCTCAAACAGTAGCGCGTCTCCATTCGGCGCCCACTGGTAGCTGGCGGGCGCTCGCCGCCCGAGCCCGGTTGCCTGCGTCGGTTGCGACGCCTCTTGCGGCAGCACGGAGGATAATTTTTCCGACGAGAGCAGAAGGCTCTTCTCGCCCGTCGCCGCATCCATCACCCAGAGTTCCGTCGTGGCCGACTTGCCCATCCCAGCCGTCTGAAAATACCCGAGCCGCTTGCTGTCGGGGCTCCACGCGAGCCCGCGCAGCAGTCGCCCGCTTAGGCCGGGCTGGCTCCAGATGCGCTCGACGGTGAGCGCTTTGCCGCCCGCTGCTTGCGCACCCAGCGCCCCTTGTGCCCTTTGTGATTGCCCCGCACTGCCGACAGCGAGGGCAGCAAGCACCAGCACGGCAACCAATCCACGCAATCCGACCCGAGAACTCATCCATTCCTCCTGGAAAGACGCGCCATTCTATCCTGAGCGCCTTGCAGGGGGAACAGGAAGCACGACAGGGCATGGAGTGGAGAAGTGAAAGTGGAGAGTAGCGAGTTGGGCGGGAAGATTTCCACCCTTCGGCTGCGCTGTGGGCAAGCAGGGGGGTACCCCCCTCCCCCCGTTGTGATGGAAAGAGTGCGGATCTAGCTGATTCCAAAAGACATGCCGAGCGCTCGTTGCGCAAAAGAGTGCGCAAGAGTATGAAAACAAAGGGGCGATTTTGCGCCGTTCAGCGCAGGAGTGCGTAAGAGCTTGAAAAAGAGGGAGTAGCGTCGTGTTTCGCGCAGGGAAAGGGTGGATTCGAGGGGGTTCCGGGCTGGCGGAGGGGGAGGGAAGGAAGGTGCGGCGGCGAATCATGGGGGATTTTAACAGAGGGGGGGGGTACTGTCAATAGAAATTTACCAGTGAGTACTGGGACTTGGGGAGGAAAGGATGCTGACGCAACGTTTGGCGTGCTTCCTGGGAGTGGACAGCAATGATTCAAGAGACGAACTCCACTTTTGCTCCGCAAAAATGGGGCACCCTCCGAGTGCATCGCATTGGCCAAAGCGCACGAAGATGAGACCGGCACGGCCGCGGTCCTCGATCCAGACTTCGCGGAAGACATGGAAGGAATTCTCATTCACCGCAAGCCGTGGAACGCGCCACCGTAGGAATAGTTCTCGGCCCAGGGGTGATTATCGCTCCCAAACGCGGAAGGCTTCTCAGCCATCCTCGGCAGTTTCGCCCATTAGATCTTCGCAAGTTACTGGCATAAATGTATTTTCCCCGTGACAGGGAGCGCTACGTGGCTTAAACTTTTGAAGTGAGCTGGAGAATTATCTCATGACACTAGATTTAAAACCCGAGATCGCCGCCGCACTGGAAGCCCTAGCTTCTGCCAAAGGGTTGTCACTGGAAGACTACCTTGAGCAGCTCGTGGAAAAAGAGCTGCCGCTCAAGCTGGAAGATGCCACCCGTTCGGAGGGCAGTGGCATGGTTTGGGAAAACGGGCTATTTGTCTACCGTACCGGCAGGCCGCTGCCATTGCACGTAGTCGATGGTGCTATCCGCCAAGTCCGCGAAGAAAGGGCGCAGCACATCCTGGGCAAGCATTCTTGAAGCGGTTCTT
>JBGQHF010000086.1:0-15121 GCA_041497835.1 Terriglobia bacterium | reverse complement strand
GCGGTGAAAATCGAGGGCGACCCGACGAATCCAGACAATCTCGGTAAGCTGTGTCCCAAGGGCAACGCCGGTCTGTCCCGCCTTTACGATCCCACCCGCGTGCTCTATCCGATGAAGCGCAGCAACCCGAAGAAGGGTCTCCACGAGAAACCAGGCTGGGTGCAGATCAGCTGGGACGAGGCCTATGAGATTGTCGCGCGGGAACTCGGCAAGATCCGGAAGGATGATCCGCGGAAGCTCCTCTGCGCCATCGGCGATTTCCAGAGGATTCTTCTCTGGGGCTGGCCTGCGGTGTTTGGCTCGCCTAACTTCTTTACTTCCCTTGGCAACTACTGCGGCGGCTCCTATCATCCGGTGAACGGGAGCGTGGACGGTTCATTCGCCTCCATCAACGACTACGAGTATTGCAATTACTGGATTCAGATTGGCTCCGGCGACGGATTCTCCTCGCACTTGCATCTTTCCGGAAGCGCCAAGCGTATGGCCGATGCGCGCATGCGCGGGATGCGGGTCGTTTCGCTCGATCCCCGTTGCTCGGTTGCTTCCGCGAAGGCGGATGAATGGATTCCGGCCCTTCCCGGCACGGATCGGGCATTTGTTCTCGGCATGGCGCATGTGCTCATCCACGAGCTGCGCCGCTATGACCGGGACTTTTTGCGCGACCGCACGAATGCTCCGTATCTGGTGAAGTCAGATGGCAATTTCCTGCGCGATAACGGAGGCAAGGCCCAGGTCTGGGATCTGCGCGTCAGCGCCCCGCGACCCTGGGATGCCGTCCCATGCGAATCCATGGCGCTTGAGGGAACCTTTTCCCACGAGGGAATGAACGTGCGCACCGGCTTCCAGGTGTGGAAGGACATCCTGCTCGAGAACACACCCGAGAAGATGGCCGAAATCACCACCGTGCCAGCCGCGACCATGCGCCGGATTGCGCGGGAGTTTGTGGACGCCGCGCAGATCGGCGCCACCATCGAAATCCAGGGCAAGACCTATCCGTTTCGCCCAGCGGCTCTCAATTACTACCGCGGCTCGCAATCCCATGCCAACGGCCTCTTTGACAACCTGACCTACAAGCTCTTCAACATGCTCGTGGGAAACATCGACGTTCCTGGGGGCCATCTTGGCGTTCCCCTCGATCACCGTGGTTTCTTCGTCAGTCCGGGTGAGGATGGGATGCTCAAACCCGAACCGCACCAGCTCCATCCTGCCCCGGAATTCAAGTACCCGCCGGATTCCACGCACTTGATGGAGTGGTTCCCCATCGGTTTCGATGCCGGACAGCTCAACGCCGAAACCCTCCTGAATCCGGAGCGCTTCGGCTTGACTTACCGGCCGGAGGCCATGCTGCTCTACCACTCCAATCCGTGGTGGAACATGCCGGAAACAGACAAAATCGAACAGATCTTCCAGCGGATGAAGTTCGTCGTGGCGATTGATATTCAGGAGACGGAATCCACGCAGTGGGCCGACGTCTTCCTGCCGGACCGCACCTTCCTGGAATCCACGCTGCTCAATTGTCTCGAGCCGCCCGCGGTCACGGGCCACGCGCTCCGCCAGCCTGTGGTCAAGCCCCTCGGCGAAACTAGAGACGCCTACGAAATACTCACCGAGTTGGCCGAGCGCATGGGTTTTCGGGATGACTGGAATGATCTCTTGAATATCGTTTGTGGCTTCACGGCCAAGCCGAAGTATCTGCTGGAGGCGGACAAACGCCACACAGTTGACGAGTTTTGGGACCGCTACGCGCGCAGCATCTATGGCGAAGACAAAGGGCTGGAGTGGTTCAAGGTGCACGGGCACGCGGTGCGCTACCGCACCCCGGAAGAAACGTACCTGCCCTTCGGCAGCCTGCGTATCCCCTTTTATTTCGAGTTCATCAAGCGCGCTGGGGATCGCATGCGCGTCAAATTCTCCGAGGTGGGCCTCAAAGACTGGCCGCTCGATAATTACCAGCCGCTGCCCTTCTGGAAGAACTCGCAGGTGATCGAGGACGGAAAAGCGGGGTACGAATACTACGCAATTACTTTTAAGGAAAGCCTGCATACCTTTGCGGACACCATGGTCATGCCGTGGCTTTCGGAAGTCAGCGACAAAGATCCCATTCACGGCGGGATCCTGGTCAATTCAGCCACCGCCGCCAAACTGGGAATCAAGACGGGTGAACGGGTCCGATTGACTTCGCCGGCGGGGAGCATCGAAGGGGCAGCGCAAATCGTGGAAGGGATCCATCCCCAGGTTTTCGGAGTCAGCAATACCATCACTCGGCAGGTCCTCAGCAACAAACGCGTCCGGGCAAAAGGAAGCCACTTTAACCGTCTGCTGACCGGATCGATGCTCTATACCGACAGCGCGACTGGTGGACTGGAGTCCACCGCACGTGTGCGCGTGGAACGCCTGGGAGCGTAAAAGGCCATGCCGATTGCCAATATCGCTGCCCTGGGGACGACCCGCAAGATGCTGGGATTCAGCCGGCAGACGCTGGAGTTTGAGGGCGCCACGCTGGCTGACCTGTTGCGCCAGTTGCCAACGCGTGACGGCGGCAGCCTCTACGACACCCTGGTGTGTGACGGCAAGTTGCGGACCGACTTTGCGATCGTTGTGGATGGGCTGAGCCTGAAAGCCGATCAACTGGATAAGCAACTGCACGGAGGCGAGGAGATCGTCACCATGGCGATCATCCGCAGCCTGTCCGGCGGTTAACGAGTATCACTTTACGAGGTGCTGCAATGGCCCGTCTGGGCATGGTGATTGATTTGAGGCGCTGCATCGGGTGCAACGCCTGCACGCTCGCTTGCAAGCAGGAAAACGGGACGCCCGAGGGCATTCACTTCGCCCGCGTCGTAACGCAGGAGGTCGGAGTCTATCCCCGGACGAAACGCACATTCCTGCCCGTGCTCTGCAATCATTGTGCGGATGCGCCGTGCGCAGAGGCCTGCCCCACCGGCGCGACCTACATCCGCTCCGACGGCATTGTCATGGTGGACCACAAGAAGTGCATCGGGTGCCGCGCGTGCAACGTGGCCTGTCCGTACATGAACCGCCACTTTGTGGAGCGCGGACTGCTCAAGCATGGGTATAGCAGCGACGGCATCAGCCCATTTGAAGTGATCAAGTTTGCGGAATTCGAAGAGGGAACCAACATCAAATGCACGCTCTGCGCCCACCGCGTGGATGAAGGCCTGGAGCCGGCCTGCGTGGTGACTTGTCCCACCGATGCCCGCATTTTCGGAGACTGGGAAGAGGCTGACGGCAAATTGCAGCGCCTCGTCAGGGAAAGAAATGGCTGGGCGTTGCTGCCGGAGTACGGCACGAAGCCCAGCGTGTTCTATCTCGACGCATAGCGCCGATGTGGGGATTTGAGCGGAGAAACGATATGACGACACGAGAGTTGTTGATTGCTCCACACCGCTTCGCAGTTGGATACCATCGTCAGACGTTCTGGAACTGGCTGATCGGAACCGCCTTTTTCCTGGGTGGTGTGGGCGGCGGACTTTTCCTTGTCTCGCTGCTGACGGGGCACGTTTTGGGAATGCTGGCGGGTGTCCTGATCGTCGTCGTGGGCAAGAACAGCGCGCATCTCGCCTTTCTGGGGCGGCCGGAGCGGTTCCTGCGCGCTGCCAGCAGGCCGGACCGCTCCTGGATTGCCCGCGGAATTTGGGCCACGGGCGTCTTTGCGGTGACTGGTTTCTTGAGCGTTTTGCTCCGTGCGCATTCGCCGCTCATCCAATTTCCCGAGTGGGCCGCCAACTTGAATTACGCGCTCGCCGCCTCTTCCGCGTTGTTCATCGCGTGCTACGACGGCTTCCTCCTGAGATCTTCCGCCGGAGTGGCGTTTTGGCGGACGCTGCTTCTGCCGCTTTTATTGTTCATGTATGCCGCGCTCGGAGGCATCACGATGTCCCTGACCATTCGCGAGCTTCGGGGAGAGGTTCCTCCTGAAATCCTCCCGGCGCTCGAGCTTGGCCTGCTCGTCGCGAACTTCTTCCTCTTGGGAATTTATCTGTTGCGGATGAACCAATCGCTTCCGGCGGCCCGCGAAGCCCTGCGCCAGTGGCTCAGCGGACGCTACGCGCGGTTGTTTTTGGGACTCGTTGTGCTCGTGGGGCTCGTGGCTACCCTATTCCTTTCGCTCCTGCACAGCAGTGTGCAGACCTCCTGGTTGGTGTTGCTGATCGCCGCCTGTGAGCTGATTGGCGACTTTTCGATGATGATGTTGATGCTGAAGTCGGGGCTGTTTGCGCCGCAGGCCGCGCCCGCCTATAACCGGGGCACTGCAAGCTGACCGATCCTGTTTTGTACGATCCGTCATTTCTCAATGCAAGTGGGCCAAGGAAAACCCTGGGAGCTCGATACAGAAGTTCTGCATTTAGAAAAGCATCGGGGAGACACACATGAATCGTTGGCTCTTTTCTAGCTCTGTCAATTGGGGCGCCTCTCTCTTGATCTTGTGCTTGTTCCTGTCTGCACCGGTCGTTCATTCCCAAACGCTCGCGAGCGCGTCGGTGTCCGTCCAGGACCCCAGCGGAGGCGCGATCGCGAAAGCCGTAGTCGTCCTTCACGGCAAGGACACCGGGCTGCAGCGCCAAACGGAAACGGACGAGAACGGGATTGGGAGAATTATCAACGTTCCTCCCGGTGACTATGAGTTGCGCGTTGAGTTTCGAGGGTTCAAGCCGGCGGCGAGGGCGCTGCATCTGGAAGTGGGGCAGAGCGCTTCCGTGACCCTCACTCTTTCGATCGAGGCCGCGGCCACCTCAACGACGGTCACGGCGAACGAAGAGGAAGCTATCCAGCCCACGAAATCTCAGGTCAGCGAAGTGATCAGTGAACGCCAAATCGTTGACCTGCCGATCAAGGGCCGCAACTTTATCGACTTCGTGATGCTGACCCCGGAAGTCACCCTGGGGAACAGCACTTCCGTCGGTAGCCAGGCCCCGTTCACCGAGCAAACGCCCAAGCTGAGCTTTGCCGGGGTGCGGGAATCCCACTCCGTGTTTATCTCGCTTGACGGAGTGGACTACACGACGAGTCTCTCCGGCCTGCAGCGGAGTTCCCCGGCGCAGGACTGGGTGCAGGAATTCCGCGTGGTCACGAGCAGCTATGATTCCGACGTGGGCCGGACTCTCGGCGGCATCGTGAACACGGTCACCCGGTCGGGTTCTAACACTTTGCACGGTGGATTTTACGAATTTTTCCGAAACAACTATCTGAATGCAAGCAATCCGCTGGCCTCTCCCGGTATGGACGCCCTGCGCCTGAATCAATTTGGCGGGACGCTCGGAGGTCCCATCGCCAAGGACAAGACTTTTTTCTTTACCGGATATGAAGGACAGAGGCGAGCGCAATCGCCTCGTTATTCGTCCTTCATTCAGCAGAACATCGCCGGGATCAACGCGACGAAGCAGTTCTTCGGATTGACGAGGGAGAATCTGGGTTCCATCCAGATCGTCAACGATTACGACAAGCTGGTCGGCAAGCTGGATCATCAGTTCACAGGTAGCACCATGCTTGCCGCGCGCTACCTCTTCTCGGATGAACGCAACCCGAACACCCCCGGCGCGCCCCCAGGCTTGGGATTGCCGAGCACCTTCCGGGACAATCCCATTCGTGATCAGTCCCTGGCGGCGGATCTGATCCATGTCTTCTCTCCCAAACTCACGGGGGATACCGTCGTGCAATTCGCGCGCCGGACATTCCACCTGGACCCCGTCGGCGCCGGCCGGGAGCCCTTCATGGCCATCCCGAACTTGGTGCAATCGGGCGGGCCGGTGGGAAGCTTCACGTTTTATCGCGAGACGCGGTTCCAGATTGGACAGAATCTGACGCGCACGTTTTCCCGGCACACAGTGAAGTTTGGCGGTGAGTTCCACCAAATCTGGAACTCCACAAAGTCGCCCATGTTCACGCCGGCGGTGACCGTCTTCTCTCCCCAAAGCTACTTCGGATTGCCGCCGTTCACCCAGCCCACCGCCGTCGTATTTTACTTTGGCATGCCGCGGTCGCTTTGGGGGCAGCCACTGACGCCGCGGGGCACGGATTGGCAGGCCAGCCTGCTGCCTCAGCCGATGTTCAACGCCTTCGACGCGGGCTCTTCGGCTGATTTTACCCGGCAGATTGTCGGCCTCTACCTTCAAGATAAGTGGCAACCCTCTTCGCATTTCACATTGACATATGGTTTCCGCTACGACTTTGAGACTCGGCCATTTCGCGACCGCGACTGGTATGACCAGGACTGGCGCGACGTCCAGCCGCGTATTGGTTTCTCCTACGCATTCAACGATCGAACGCTGGTTCGAGGGGGCGCCGGCATCTATTTCGGCCCCTTCAATTGGAGTGAGCTCACGGGCACAACCACCGCGTTCGGCCCGATTACCGGCTACATGAACAACCCCCTGGTGGGCCCGTTTGTGAACCCCGCACAGAGTCTCGTCGGTTTGGCCGAATTCGGTCCCGTGGGAGTGGCTTTCCCCGGCCCAGGAGGCATTCCGGCGGCCACGGCATTTTCCAATTTCACTGCGACTGGCGCGTATCCAGCGCCGAACCAATTGATCGGTTTCTCACACGGATTTACGACTCGGCATTTCCCGAACCCCTACGCCGAAAACGCCAGCCTGCAGGTGGAGCGCAGTCTTGCTACTGACCTGAAAGTCTCGATCGGCTACTCCTACGTTCATGCGCTGCGGCTGCACTATTTCGGCCACGCGAACGCTAAACCGGCAGGCACGTTGCCCGACGGCAAAGCTCTGCTTGTGCCTGCGGACCCGAACTTCGGCTTCGCCTTTCTGGATTCTCCAGACGCGAAATCCATCTATCACGCCGGCTTCCTAACCCTGAACAAGCGCTTTCGGAACCACTATAGTGTTACGTCCAACTATACGTGGTCAAAGTCCATTGACAATCAGACGACGATCCAGTTTGCGACCGGACCGCAAAACTATCTTCGACGAGACCTGGAGCATGCCATCTCCGACAACCATGTCGCGCACCGTTTCATCCTTACGACACTGGGGGAATCGCCTTTCCACAATCTTGCTGTCAAAGACTGGAATCTGTCGCTCACGGCCACTCTGCAAAGCCCGCGCTACCAGTCGGTTCTTGTCGGATTTGACACGAACGGAGACGGCTTCCCCTTCTCCGACCGGGTCGGATTGCTGGGGCGCAATACCTATGCGGGAGCTGCGTATCGCAATTTCGATATCCGCCTGCAGCGTGAATTCCCCGTCGAAATCTCGCAGCACTCGGTGAAGACCTCGTTCAGCTTCGAGGTTTTCAATCTTTTTAACCGCGTAAACGTCCTGGACGTTGACAACATCTACGCCGCGGGTGATCTTATCGGGCCGGTGCCGCGGCGTTTCGGCGACGGGGTGCAGGGTGCGCAGCCAGGCTTCGGCCTGCCGCGTAGCGTTGCCGACATGCGCCAGCTCCAGTTTTCCCTCCGCCTGAGTTTCTAGCGGGCGGTGACGCTTCGGGCTTGCAACAGGCTCCGCACCGGTTGCGCAAGGCGGGGTAAGCGCGTATATCGGTTGCGGAGCCTGTCGCCATTTCTGGAAAGGGGGTGGGAATGGCTATTGCGGGAGTAAAGGAATTCTGCCAGCCGAAAAGCGCTCGTGACGTCGTAGACCTGGTCGCCAAGCATGGTGACCGGGCCGTGCTCCTTGCCGGCGGCACATTTCTCCACGGTATTTTCGCCCGGGGCCTGGCCTCCCGTGCGGAGGTTCTCGTCGATTTGCAGAAGGCCGGTCTCTCCTACGTGAAAACCTTAAACGGCACTCTGGCCATTGGAGCGACCACCACGTTTCGCGAATTGGCGGACATCGATCCGGTCAGAAATCTGCCCGAACTCGGAGCAGTCCGGGATGCCCTCGAGTATCCGCCGGCGCAAATCCGCAACATGGCCACGGTGGGAGGATGCGTGGCCAGTGCCTCTTCCATGTTCGACCTGCCGGTGGCCTTGATGGTCCTCGATGGTTCCGTAAAGGCTCTCGGTCCTCGCGGTCCCAGAGTGATCGCTCTGGAAAACTTTTTTGTTGACTATTTCGAGCACGCGTTGCAGAAGAGCGAATTTCTCACTGACGTGCTCTTGCCAAAACTGCCTCCGCGGTCGGCCAGCGCCTTCCTCAAACTCGAGACAAATGCCAACGATCTTGCCCTGCTCAACGTTGGCGCTCGCATCACCCTGGACGACGCCGGCATCTGCCGCGTTGCCCGCGTCGCGATTGGCGGTGGCGTGGGCAAGGTTCCGGTCCGAGCGGTGTCCTGCGAAAATGTGCTGACGGGACAGCGGCCCAGCCGGGCACTTTTCGAGAAATGCGCGCAGCAGGTTCTTTCTGACATTCATCCGGTTTCCGATCACCGGGCGTCGGCACAATATCGACGGGCGGTAGCGAAGGTTTACGTTCGAAGAGCACTCGAGCGAGCGATGGAAAGGCTGGGCATCGCGCTGGGCTGATGGCTGGTTCGAGGCAAACGCGGCCGGCCGCGAAAAGATTGATCAAGGCGGAGATCGGACCATGAAACAGGTCATCACTCTCGAAATCAACGGCGAGCGCCGCGAAGTCGCAGTCGAGCCCTCGTCCACACTGCTCCATGTCCTGCGGGAGGAAAACGATCTTCTTGGCACCAAGCAGGCATGTGATGTCGGAGGATGTGGCTGCTGCACGGTCCTGCTGGACGGCCGCGCCGTTTATTCCTGCATGGTCTTCGCCATGGCCGCGCAGGGCAAGAAGATCACCACCATCGAGGGATTGCGGAAAGCCGGCAAACTGGATCCTCTCCAAGAAGCTTTCATGGAGGCGGGCGCGGTGCAGTGCGGCTACTGCACGTGCGGCATGATCATGGCCGCGAAAGCGTTTCTTTCGAGCACGCAGTCCCCCAGCGATCAGGAGATCAGGCAGGCCATTTCCGGAAACCTGTGCCGGTGCACCGGATATCACAAGATCGTTGACGCCATTCGAATGGCCTCAACTATCCGTTGACCTGCCCTTCAAGAGGATACGGATCATGTCCAGAATGAATATCGTCGGCAACAGCGTTCCGAGGCCCGATGCTTTCGAGAAAGTGACGGGAGGTAAAGGCTATATCGTCAACGTGCGGCTCCCCGGCATGCTCCACGCCAAGATCTTGCGGAGCCCTTATCCGCACGCCCGCATCCGCCACATTGACGCCTCCCAGGCGGAGAAACTCCCGGGCGTGAAAGCGATCCTGACGCCGGCGGAAGTACCGCAAATCAAATTTCATCCCGTCTACTTCTCACCGAGCACCGCCGCGAGCATGATCAAGGACATGCTGATCTTGAGCGACACCGTCCGCTTCGCCGGCGAGCCCGTGGCTGCGGTGGCTGCGATACGGCCCGAGATTGCCGAAGCAGCGCTGGAGTTGATCCGCGTGGACTACGAGGCCTTGCCGGCTGTTTTCGACACCGCGGAAGCTATGAAAACGGGTGCGCCGCAGATTTATGAACATGCCCCGAACAACATCGCCATGCATCCATCGTTCAGCTTCGGCGAACTGCAACGGGGCTTTGATGAGGCCGACTACGTCTTTGAGAACACCTATCGGACCCAGAGGGTACACACCTGCTACATGGAGCCGCGAGTTTGTGTGGTCGAAAGCGATTCCGGCGGCAACTTAACGGTCTGGTCTTCCACGCAGAGCATCTTCGGTCTGCGAGAAAAGCTCGCCTTCGCCCTCGGCATTCCCGTCAGCAAAGTGCGAGTGGTAAAGCCTCCCTATATCGGTGGTGGATTCGGCGGCAAGCTGGACATGGGTTTCCTTGAGCCGATCGCCGCGCTGCTGAGCTTGAAAACCGGCCGCCCCGTGCGAATCGAGCATACACGGTACGAAGATTTCATCACTACCGCCAGAAACCCCATCGAGATCCAGATGAAAACCGGCGTGAAGAAGAACGGAACTTTCACCGCACGCTACGCCAAAAGCATTCTGGACACGGGAGCTCATACGACGCACGGCGCCGTCGTACTCATGGTCCACGGTTTCTTCGGCTTTCTTCTCCCCTATCGCTGCCCGAATCAGAAGTGGGAAGGCATGACCGTTTACACGAACAATATCATCGGCGGCGGGTTCCGCGGCTATGGCGCTCCCCAGGCGGCGTTCGCCGTTGAATCGCAGATCGACGAAATCTGCGACAAGCTGAAGTTCGATCCCATCGAGTTCCGGCTGAAAAATGCTCACACCGAAGGAGAACAACACCCCTTCGATCCCAGCTTCGCTCTTACCACCTACCGCTTTGCAGAGTGTCTGAAGAAAGGCGCGGCGCAGATGGGCTGGTCCAAACGGCAGCCCGCTGGCTCCGGCAGCGGTACGAAAAAACGCGGCATCGGATTCGCCTGCCAGCCGTTGTGGGTCAGCGGATGCCTGGGTTTTCCGGATATTTATGAGCATTCCGGCGCCATCCTCAAGTTGAATACAGACGGGACGGTGAATCTGTCTATCGCCACGGTGGATCTTGGTTGCGGACAGAACACCGTCCTCAGCCAGATCGCGGCGCAAGAACTCGGCGTCCCGGTGTCCGCAGTCAAAGTCACTTATGCAGACACCGATACCGTTCCGTTCGATGCCCCCAGCCACGCCAGCCGGGTCACCTATTCGGCGGGAAATGCGGTCAAAGCCGCGGCCGGGTCGGCCAAGAAACGAGTGTTTCAGGTAGCCAGCGGCTTGCTCAAGGCAGCGCCTGAGGACTTGGAGATCACCGACGGTCGCGTCCACCTCAAAGGGTCTCCGGAGAACGGGCTGCCGCTTGCCGACGTGGTGAAACGCGCAGAATCGCCCTGTGTCAACATGGTGCCGGACGGCATGCAACGCACTCCGCTCGACGAAAAAGGAACCATCATGGGCGTTGCCTCGCTGGCGCCAACCTCCAATCCTTCGCCCGCCGCCGTGGAATTCGTCGAGGTCGAAGTTGATACCGAAACCGGCGAGGTCAAGCTCCTTCGCGTTGTGTATGCTCACGACATCGGAAAGGTGATCAATCCTGCGGGCGCGGAAGGCCAAGTGGAAGGAGGCGTCCAGCAGGGGCTCGGCTTTGCCCTGATGGAGAATCTGGTCTTCGATCCTTCGAGCGGTGCATGCCTAGCCGCCGATTTCTTGAACTACAAGATGCCGACCGCGTTGGAAATGCCTCCTGACATCAAGTGCGTGTGGGTCGAATCCGACGAGCCCACGGGGCCTTTCGGCGCCAAGTCACTCGCTGAACCCTGTTTGATCGTTCCCGCCCCGGCCATCGCCAACGCCATCTACAACGCAATCGGCGTACGAGTGCGGGATTTGCCCATCACTCCGGAAAAGATTCTGGCCGGTCTCGGGAAACTCGAACCGGTCCTTTGAGCGGGCCTCATTTCCGCCCTGCAGAAGTAGCTCCAGTTCGTTTTGTTTCCTGGCGCGGGTACACAGCCCTGCAGGTTCAGAGCCGCTTCCTTCTCGATTCAAATCTCTCCTGATTTCCTCACGCCGAACGCGCCAGTTTTTTCGCCGATCTCTCTGTGCAGATTGCCTTGAGGGCTCGCCGAGCTGAGTGCAAGGCATGCTCCATCGTGGGACCGTCCTGGGGAAACACCGCAGCTCCCGCCCTGATCAAGAATGCCAAGCCATCCGATTCTGTGTTCAGACCTTCTTCAATCCGGTGTACAAGCCGGCGGGCTCCTGCCAGCGAAGTTTCCGGCAAAATGAGAACGAATTCGTCTTCGGAAAAGCGCGCAGCGGAGTCCGCCCCGCGGCAGACTTCCCCGACAATTCTCGCGACCTTGCACAGCACACGGCTGCCGGCGGCATAGCCCGAGCGCTCATTGATCTGTTTCAATTCATCCAGCATCAGGAGCAACACCGCGAAGGAACGCCCGGTCCGCTGCGACCGCTTTGCTTCTCCGAGAAAAATATTTACTGCCTGTGCGTTGCTATGAAGGCCCGTGAGGGAGTCTCGAACTCCGGCGGGATCAGAGCTCGCCTCGGCCAGTTTGCGTTCCGTGATGTCCAAGGCGGTAAGGAGACCCGCTACCTGACCGGCAATTTCAATTTTCCCCATCGTTACATCCCAGACGCGAACATCTCCTTGTTTGGAAAGAATCTTCGCTTCGTAGCGGGTGGAACTCTGCGCATCGCCCGGGTGAGCCAGCCCGCGCTCGATTACGAGAGGGCGGGAATCCGGGTGAAGAAGATCCCAGGAAGCCAGGTTCAACAACTCTTGCTCGGTGTATCCGGTCAGTGTTTGTGCTGCGTGATTTGCGTAGCGGCACTCCGTGCCCTGATAGATGAGCACCGCGGACGCGATGGAATCTGCCAAGGCCCGAAAGCGCGCTTCGCTTTCTCTGAGGGAAGCGTCGGCACGTTCTTTCGTTTCCCGGATGTTCCGTTGTGAAATTGCTTCACAAACCGCCGAGGGCAAGTCGCTGATCCGCGTTTTCGAGATGATTCCAGCGGCCCCTTCCTTGATGCACTGAACGGCTTTTTCTTCACCAAAGGGATGACTGAGCAGGATGAACGGCGTATCGCTTCCTTTTTCCTTGAGAAGTCGGAGAGCGTCCATTCCAGTCCAGCCGGGGAGGCTGTAATCCGAGAGGATGATGTCGTACGTGTTCAGGGTACTTAGGTTTTGAATCTCTTCCCGTGTACTGACCCGGACGGCGTGGACCTTGAAATGGATCCCTTCGAGCGTGCGGACGGCGAGTTCGAAGTCCTCTTGGGAATGTTCAAGGATCAGCACATCCAGAGGCGTTGCTGCAACAGCTACCCAAGCTGGGGCGTCGATGGCCACGTAATTCCTCCGTTTCTTGTTAGCAAGCGTAAGTTACTGAATCAAGCGAGGGGGATTGGTTCGACCGCAAACGAATTCTCGGGGCAAAGCGCGTTCTCGAACTCGATTCGCGGACGTGCAGTTGCCAATTTAAGCCGACTGCAAACATTTTCATGAAAGCCTCTTGCGCCCAGAGAGGAGTTGGCGCAGGCATATACTTGGAGGGGTAATTGATAATTCTAATACAAGGCATAGGAAAAGCAAGTGGAATCTTCCCGCCAATTGAAGGGCCTGTGTGATTCCCATTTTCGCGGATTGTGGCCCAGGAAGGCAGAGAGAAGCGAGAGCACGACTACGGCGTGGCGGTATGCCCAACAACTCGCGGAAGTGACGAAATATTCCACTCCGCCCTTCCCATTTCTGTTACTTCACATAGGTTGCGAGCCAATCGAGAACCGTCTTGTACCAGAACTGGCTGTTCTGCGGCTTCAGAATCCAGTGGCCTTCATCCGGGAAGACGACCAGCCGCGACGCCACATCCTGCCGCTGCAGCGCCGAGAAAAACTCCAGGCTTTGCGTATAGGGCACGCGATAGTCGCGTTCTCCGGCAATTACCAGTGTCGGTGTCTTGTATTTTCCGAGCTCACCCGCATACGTAACCGGTGCCCATTTGCGATAGCCTTCCGGGTTCGTCCACGGAGTTCCCTGCATGTCGTGCTCTTCAAACCAGAGTTCCTCTGTCGCGTACATCGACACTTTGTTGTAAACGCTGGCGTGGCTGACGATCGCCTTGAATCGCCCGGTGTGCGTCGCAATCCAGTCGGCCAGGTAGCCGCCATAGGAACCCCCCGCCGCGGCCATCCGCGTTCCATCGAAGAAAGGGTACTTCCCGAGCGCGTAATCCACGCCCTTCATCACGTCTTCGTAGGCCTTTCCGCCCCAGTCATTCGTGATTTCGTCGGTGAATTTCTGTCCGTAACCTGTTGACCCGCGGCGGTTGATCATCAGTGTGACGTATCCCGCGGCGGAGAAGACCTGTGCATTCCACCGGTAGCCCCAGGAATTCCCCCACATCGTCTGCGGCCCTCCGTGCAGCAACACCAGCAGCGGATACTTCCTCGCCGCATCGAACTTCGGAGGCCGGATCATCATGGCCTGCACGCGCGTCCCGCCCGCCCCCTCGAACCAGAAAGCTTCCGGCGCGTTCATCTCCAACCCGGCCAGAATCGCTTCGTTATGATGCGTGAGCTGTTTTACGTTGCTTCCGTCACTGGATGCCGCGAAGACGTCCGCCGGCATCGCCAGGCTGGACCTCGTGAAAACCAGCGTCCTGCCGTCACCGCTGAGAGTAACGCCTGTGTTGTAGCCTTCCGCGATGATCTTCTTCGGCTCCGCCCCGCCCCGCGCGCTCGCCGCATACACCGGCGTAAGCGTCTCGTTCTCCGCGCCGAAGTAGATCGTCTTGCTGTCTGGCGACCAATTCAGCTCCTCCGGGTTGCGATCGAAGTTCGCCGCGATGTTCATGTGCTGGCCGCCGCGCCGGTCATAGACCATCAGCCGCCAGTGATCGGACTCGTATCCCGCGCGTGGTTGCGACCGGTAGGCGATGAATTGGCCGTCCGGGGAATACGCTGGTCCGCCGTCAAAGCCGGGGTTTGTCGTGATGCGCTTCGCTTCGCCTCCGGCGACCCCCACAACGAACAGATCCCCATTCGTGCTCACCGCCTCCATTTTGTCGGTGACCGCTACGAAGCAAATCTCCTTGCTGTCGGGAGAAAACGCGATATCCGCTGGCCCGCCGCGCTCATCCGGGGGCACATCGTAGTCGGCTCCAGCCGTCAAATCGCGCGGCGCGGAACCGCCGTCCGCGGGCATCACGAACAGGTGGCTCCTCTTGCCTTCGTTCCAGTGCGTCAAGTGGCGGTACAGCAGGTGATCGGCGACGTGCGCCTTCACTTTGTTCTTTTCTTTCTCTGCATCGCGCGTGGAGTTGCACGCGTCCTCTTTGCAATCGGGATACACCGCCGATGTGAACGCAATCGTCTTCCCGTCGGGCGACCACTTGACGATGTCCGCGCCGCCCGAAAGTTTCGTCAACGGGCGTGCTTCGCCGCCCTCCATGGATAGCAGATAGACCTGCGATTCTCCGCTGCGCGTGGACAGAAAAGCCAGCCAGTTCCCATCCGGTGACCAAACCGGCGACGAGTCCCGCCCGCTCCGCGTCAACTGCAGCGGCGCTCCGCCTGCCGTCGCAACCACCCAGATGTTGCTGTTGCTGCGATTTCCCTCGAGATCCGGCGTCGCCACCGTGTACGCAATCCACTTGCCGTCCGCCGAAATCTGCGGCCCGCTCACACGGTTCATTCGGATCAGGTC
>JBGQHF010000085.1:0-15184 GCA_041497835.1 Terriglobia bacterium | reverse complement strand
GAAGAGCGCGATCCGGACCAAAAACTGAAGTTGATGCTCTTCATGACGCCCCCGCTGATTATCGGGGTGACGCTGCGGTTTACGGGGTTTCCCTATCGCTTCGCGGACATGGCGATTGAGGGCGCATTTCTGCTGGGCCTGCTGGGCGGGCGCGTGGTGGGGCCGATCGGAGGAGCCATCATCACGATTCCGGCGCTGATGGCGCACGAGTGGCTGGGGATGCCGGCGGCGTCGGCGGCGGGATTGATCGGCGGGCTGATCCGGCAGGCGATTCCGAACAAAGAGGACATCTGGAATTTCGGGCCATTCACGTTTCTGAATATTCCGCGGGCCATCGTGCGGCTGGCGCGGCAGGCGGTGATGTCCTGGGAGCTGCTGCCGCTGTTCGCCTGCGTGGGGCTGGAAATCGGGCGAGTGGCGCTGGTGCGCGCGACGAAGCCCACCTGGCTGTTTGCGATCGATACGCACCGGGAATGGGGGATGGGACTGGACGTGCTGGCCACGGTGATGGCGGTAGCGGTGCCACTGAAGATCTGGAATAACACGCGCATCGAGATGAACCTGGAGCGGCATCAGCAATTGCTGCTGAAGGCGCGCATGGACGCGCTCTCCAGCCAGATCAATCCGCACTTTCTTTTCAACACGCTGAACACGGTTTCCGCGCTGATCCGCTACGACCCGGACATGGCGCGGATCGTGGTGTTGAAATTGAGCAATATCTTGCGCAGGCTGCTGCGGAAACACGAGACGTTTGTGCCGCTCCGCGAGGAGCTGGAATTCATCGACGATTATCTGGACATCGAGGTGGCGCGATTCGGGCGCGACAGCCTGGCCATCGTGAAGGAGATCGGGGACGACACGCTGGAGGCGTTCGTGCCGAGCATGCTGATCCAGCCCATCGTGGAGAACTGCCTGAAACACGGGCTGGCGCCCAGACTGGAAGGTGGGAAAATTCAGTTGCGCACAACGAGCCGGGACGGGCGGCTGCAGATTGAGATCGAGGATAACGGCGTGGGCATCTCCGAGGAGAAGATGCCGCATGTGTACGTCGAGGGCATCGGCTTGAGCAACGTGCGCGAGCGGCTGCACGTGCTGTATGGAGCGGATTTTCACCTGGAGATTCTGAGCCGCACTGGCGAGGGCACGCTGATCCGGATCAATATCCCGGAACTGGTATCGGCGCAGCCCGTCGTGGGGTAGTGAGCTTCGAGTTTGTCCCGCCGAATTGTCCTTCCTCCCAAAATAAACTTGAAGTCGTAAAGGGAGTGCGCGCTTGGTGAGGCGGGGGAGGGGCACGGGTGCGGCGGAGGCACGGAGAAGGCGCCGGAAAAAGGGCTTGACAAGCGGCTGTATATGCAGTATGTTCTGTATAGACTGAAATGACAGACAGAACAACGAACACGCTAACCCCCGTGGGACAGAAATTCATCCTGCACTGGGGCGAAATGGGCACCCGCTGGGGAATCAACCGGACCGTGGCCCAGGTTCACGCGCTGTTGTTCCTTTCGCCGAAGCCGCTGCCGGCGGATGAGATTGCGCAGACGCTGGCGGTGGCGCGGTCCAACGTGAGCACGAGCCTGCGGGAGCTGCAGGGGTGGCGGATTGTCCGCGTGGTGCATGTGCTGGGCGACCGGCGGGACCATTTCGAGTCGGTGAAGGACGTGTGGGAGATTTTCCGCATCGTGGCGGAGGAGCGCAAGCGGCGGGAGATTGATCCGACGCTGCGGGTAATTCGCGAGTGCGTGGACGAACTGAAGACGGAGGGCAAGAGCGAAGCGTACACGCGGGAGCGGCTGGAAAGCATGCTGGAGTTTCTGACGGCGATGACGGGATTGTTCGAAGAAATCCTGCGGATGCCCACGGGCGCATTGAAGGGAGTCGTGAAGTTGCGCGGGAAGGTGATTACCCTGCTTCGAAAAAAGGCAGGATGAGGAGAGAAGTAGCGAGTGACGAGTGGAGATAGAAAAGGGAGTGAGGAAGAGCAGGAGCCATGATTTCGCTGGCATCGGAATTCACGGACACGAAAGGACGCCACGCGCGGGGTTGGCTTTTCTTTGACGCGGAGTGCGGCTTTTGCACGCGGATCGCGCGGTGGCTGGCGCCCAGCCTAAAGAAGCGCGGTCTGGCGCTGGCGCCGCTGCAGGATCCGCGCGTGGGCGCGTTGCTGGGACTTTCCCAGGAAGAACTGATGTGGGAGATGAGGTTCTTGCTCTCGGATGGAACCCAGTCTGGGGGAGCAGATGCGGCGGTGGCGCTGGCGCGGGAAATCGGTTGGGCGTGGCCGCTGGTGTGGGCGGCGAAGATTCCCGGAGTCATGCGCGGGCTGCGCGTGGGGTACCGATGGGTGGCAGCGAATCGGAAATGCGCGGCGGCGGGGTGCGAAGTGGACGGGGCTACGCGGAGGATTTAGTGCGCGACAGGAGGCGGCCATGCGTGTCGTTCTCTTTCTGCTATGGACAGCAGGGTTTGTACAATTGGCCATTTGTGCGGCGAATTTCATCCTGCCTCGGAAATTGAAGTATCGCGAAAACCTTTCGCGCGTTGCCCCGATCATCCGGCAAGTCTTCTTTGTGCATTCCGCATACATCGTCGGGGTGGTCGCACTGTTTGCCGTGGTGACATTTTGCTTTGCGGGGGAACTGGCGAGCGGGCGGGGGCTGGGGAGGTTCCTTGCCGCGGCGATTGGGATTTTCTGGCTGTGCCGGGTGCCGGTGCAGGTTTTCTATTACGACGCATCGCTGCGGCGGGAGAACCGAGCGGGAGATGTGGCATTCGCGGCGGCGGCGCTATTTTTGGCAGCGACGTATGGAGCGGCCGTGCTCGCGCACGCTACGTGAGAGGGCTGGCGATGCGTGGCACTCTTGAGACAAGAAACTCGCTTAGCCCGGGCGTGATTCTCGGCGCGGTGGCATGGCTTGCGATCGGTGCGGGATCCTGGTTCGGGTGGCTGCAACTGAGTGTGGTTGAACTCTTGTTTCTGCTGGCGCCTTTGGTTGTCGTTCCCCTAGCGATTTCGTTGATTCCGTCCATTGATGGCTCCGGGCTACTCGCGGGCAGTCAGCGGGGGTTGAATTGGATTATTTTCGCCGCGGCCTTGACGGCAACACTCTCCCTTTGTCTGCCCGTTGGTCCGAGGGCGGCGACATTCGCGAGTGCATGGTTGCTTGTCTGTGCTCTGTTCACGCTGAGAGGATTGCGCAGACTCTGGCGATATCGCGCACAGTCGTTCTCTCAATTCTGCTTCGCGGCAGGCGAGGCATACCTGATTGTCGGCGGAACGTGGCTCGTGGCTTCACGGCTGGGCTTACAACCGATGAATTTTCAGGAGCCGATCGTCCTGCTCACCGCGGTTCATTTTCACTTCGCGGGATTCTTGTCCGGTGTGCTCGCGGGCCTGACGTACGAGCGGCTCCGAGAGACCCGGTGGAGCATACCGCTCCGCGCAGCCCTGGCGGGCACCGTCATTGGCCCTGGCCTGCTCGGGTTGGCCTTCCTCGTGGGCCCCAAACTGAAGCTGGCAGCAGTGATGTTGATTGTCGCGGGGCAGTTTGGACTGGCGGCAGGAATGGCTCGCGTCGCGGTGGGCCTTGAGAATCCAGTTGGGCGTGCAATGCTGCTTCTCTCGAGTGCGTGTATGGTTGCAGGTATGGCCCTCGCGGCGACTTGGGCGATAGGTGAATACCCGTTGCATCCGTTCGTGGATCTCGCGCAGATGGAGCGGTATCACGGCCTCTTGAACGCGGTTGGATTTGGCATGTGCGGGCTGATTGGCTGGACGAACGCGCGTGGGCCGAAGCGCGCCGTGTAGGAGGCAAAGCGATGCGGTTCGCGAATTTGTGGCGGTGGGACGGGACAGTGGATCGCATGACGTACGCGCTCGCCGGGGTCATCGGAGTTGGGATCAAAAACAACCTGGACCGATACGTCGCGTCCTTGGCATTCCACCGGCCGTGGGGCTTTTTCAATTATTGGGTGCCGCTGGCGCCGGCGGTGCGGATTACCTCGATTTCGCAGCGCGATGCCGTGTTCCTGGGGACGATGGTCGCGCTGGCGCTGCCTTTCATCTGGTTCGGCGTCGCAATGACGGTGCGGCGTTTGCGGGATGCGGGGCAGCCGGTGTGGCTCGTGGGACTCTTTTTCGTGCCCGTCGTGAATCTTCTCTTTTTTGCGATGCTGTGCATGATGCCCGCGCGGCCCGAGACGCCGGCGAGAGAGGCTGCGCCGTGGCCGGGTCCGCGTGCGCTGGACAGGTGGGTTCCGCGAAGCCAGTTGGGGAGCGCGGCGCTGGCCGTTTGTCTGACGGCGTTGGTGGGGCTCGTGCTGGTGCTTCTGGGGACTATGGTGGCGGGGGTTTACGGGTGGGGCGTATTCGTGGCGCTGCCGTTTTGTCTCGGGCTTTTCTCCGTGCTGCTCTACAGCTATCACGAGCCGCGCGGGTTTGGGAGTTGCATGAGTGTCTCGGCCCTGTCGGTGGGCGTACTCGGCCTGGGGCTGATGGCGGTGGCGGTGGAAGGGCTGATTTGTTTGGTGATGGCGGCGCCGATCGGAGTTGGAGTGGCGATGATGGGCGGCGCGCTGGGGTACAGCATCCAGATTAGGCATTGGGACCGCCAGGGAACGCCGGCCATGCTGAGTGTCGTGTTGTTGTTTGTTCCGGTATTTTTCGGAGTGGAGCACGCGGCGAAGCCCGAGCCGCTTACATTGGAGGTGCGAACGGCCATCGAGGTGAACGCGCCGCCGGAAACCGTGTGGCACGAGGTGGTGGCGTTCAGCCAGATCCCCGAGCCGAAAGAGTTCTTATTTCGCGCGGGAATTGCGTACCCCATCCGGGCGGAGATGATCGGGCAGGGAGCGGGCGCGGTGCGCCACTGCATTTTCTCCACGGGGGCGTTTATAGAGCCCATCGAGGTGTGGGACGAGCCGCGGCTATTGAAGTTCGGCGTGACGGCCAATCCGGTGCCGATGGAAGAGTGGACGCCGTACAAGCGCGTGACGCCGCCGCATTTGAAGGGATTCCTGGTGTCGCGCGCGGGACAGTTCCTGCTGACACCGCTGCCGGGAGGGCGAACACGGCTGGAAGGGACAACGTGGTACCGGCACACGATGTGGCCGGCGGCGTACTGGCAGGTTTGGTCGGATGGGATCATCCATCGCATCCATTTCCGAGTGCTGGAACATATTCGAGAGCGCGCTGAGGCGGAATGACGGATGGGAGAAGCCATGGTCAGGCACGGGCGGCGGAGGATTGTTCGAGGACGCGGCGGTAGTAGGCTTCGTACATCGGGATGACGTCGTTGGCGCAGAATTTTTTCTTGGCGTTGATGCGGGCCGTATGGCCCATTTCGCGGCCGCGGTCGGCGCGGGAGAGAATTTCGACGGCGTGGCGGGCGGCTTCGGCGACGTTGCCGGGCTCGACGAGGTAGCCATCCACGCCATGCTCGAGGACTTCGGGGAGGCCGCCGACGTTCGAGGCGATCACGGGGACTTCGCAGGCCATGGCTTCGAGGGCGGCGAGACCGAAGGATTCGAGCTGGGACGGCAAGAGAAATAGATCGGCCGCGGCGAGCTTCTCATAGACCTGATCCTGTTTTCCGAGGAAATAGACGTCTTTTTGGAGGCGTTTTTTGCGGATGAGAAATTCCGCCGCGCCGCGGTCCGGGCCGTCGCCGATGAGGACGAGCTTGGCGGGCATTTTTTCGCGGACGATGGCGAAGATTTCGACGACGTCGTTGACGCGCTTGACGGGACGGAAATTCGAGAGGTGCATGAGGATGGGTTCGCCCTGGGGCGCCCATTTTGCGCGGAGGACAGGGTCCGCGGAGCGATGATACAGGTCGCAGTTGACGAAGTTGGGGATGACATCAATGGGGCGCTTGATGTCGAATTCCTGAAGGGTTTTCTGACGGAGATACTGCGAGATGGCGGTGACGCCGTCGCTCTGCTCGATGGAAAAGCGCGTGATGGGGAGATAGCTGCGGTTGGCGCCGACAAGAGTGATGTCCGTGCCGTGGAGGGTGGTGATGAAGGGCAAGCGTCGCGGGGCGGCCATGGAGCGTGCCAGGAGCGCGCTGACGGAATGGGGAATCGCATAGTGGACGTGGAGAAGGTCGAGCGATTCGGCCTCGAAGACTTCGAGCATTTTGGAGGCGAGCGCGAGCGTGTAGGGCGGGTGGTCGAAGAGGGGGTAGGATGCGACCTCGACTTCATGAAATTGGATGTTGACGTTGGCGAGGTCCATGCGGATGGGCGGGGCGTAGCTGATGAAATGGACCTGGTGGCCGCGCGCGGCGAGTTCCGTGCCGAGCTCGGTGGCGACAACGCCGGAGCCGCCGTAGGTGGGATAGCAGGTGATGCCGATGCGCATGATCAGTTCACAGTTGACAGTCGAGAGTTTACAGTCATTGGGACCGCTCCATTAGACGCATGGGGTTGAAAAGGCGTGACATGGTCGAGTCGTGAGTGGCGAGTTGTGAGTGACGAGTAGGGGGCCCCCCCATGTTTTATGCATCTGCGCATTCTAAAGGGCTTAGATGCGGCGACGCATGCAAGTGCGGATTCTAAAGGGTTTATAAGGTCTTTGTTTTCCGCAGATACAGATGGCGCGTGCAAGTGTTGATTCTGCGAGGGTTCCGGAAAGGCTCTGTTGTAAGTGTGGAACCTACGGGAGTTACGGAGATTGGCGAGGGAGGCTTCAGCGCTGGGGGTCGGTGCTTTGCCGGATTCCATGGGGAATGGTAGCACGGGAGGGTTCTGTTGTCAACAGAAATAGATTACTGAGTGAGAAGTCGAATGGCAGGGGCCCTAGTTGGGATCAAGTCTGCGGGGAGAAGAACCGCACCCTTTTATAGAACAGCCGAAAGGGTGCGGCACCCGGCCACCCGCCTAAAAATCTGCGGGCCACCCTAGTGATCTGCACTTAGAACTTCAGCCCAGAGTCTGAGGTATTCTGCGCCTGACCCAATCAATGTCTTAGACCACGTTCCGGCCGCCACAACGCACTCCTTGGCGATATCGGCAACGGCAGATTTCTCAACGTGGTCACGCTCTATTATGCGATTTAGTAAGAAATGGTAGCGGCACCGTTTTGCCGCGGCCGGCGTCTGGGCCGCCCGTCTCGACATTGGAGTGGAATAATGAATCTCTCCGAACTGAGCGAAAGCGTTAAAGTCATCGCCAACGATGCGCTTACATATCGGACAGTCACATATTTTGGAAAAAAAATCGGCCGGACCTTTGACACCTAGCTTTGAGAAACAACGTGTGATTAGTGCTACAGAGTATTTGGCATGTAATGCGCGAACATAATATTGAACTGTCGGCGTCGACTGCCCGATAACCGGAACGACGTCCTTTTGTTCACCGTAACCGACGCCGTGGGCAGCCCCGGTCATTCCGAACTTACTTAGGGCCAAACTGAAAAATCCTCCGTGCATGTTGAAAACAGACATGCTGGGCGATAACTTTTCGACCCACCAACGCAACGCCGAGAGCTCTTCCTTGCTGGCAAGTCGTTCATCAAAGCGGCTAAACCACAACCACACGCCAGCGGGTTTACACGCCAACAGATTACCAACTACTTGAGCGGACAGATCCGGGTCGCCGAGTAAATCGAGATGGCAGCAAACCACGACGTGAATAGGAATGTCCTTTCTTTGTTTCGTTGAGCTTAGCGCGAGGCGATGATTTAGCTCTATCCATTGCTTTGAGCGCGATCTTTCTACGTAAAAATATGGCGCGAAAAGTGCTGCAGGACCAGGTAGGTCGTTAGCAAACCTCGCGGTTTCTGGGTCGTCACTAAAGACTTTCCTAAGTCGTTCCGCTTGGAAGCTGATGACAGACTTGCAAGCATCATCAACAATCTGATCCGTAGAAAAGTCAGAATAGCTAACGGCCTTCCCGGCATCTAGAGCTGAAGAAAATGGAGGGCCAAATGAATCCGCTAGCTTCCGATAAGAGCCTTTAAACTTTCTTACTGTTTCTCCCTTTTTGCCGCCGGGCACCTTTTGATTTGATTTAATCCAGTCGAGGTCTACACGCACTTTTCCAGATTCCGGGTCAAAGTATGCACCGAACGCATACGTCATTGGGTCTAGGTAATAAGGCCGTCCACTCGCGTTATGGAGCTTAAGAAGAAGACTCGCTGTCGCCCCCGGAGAGATTTGAAGCAGGTTCGCACCGACCATGATACCGTCAAATTGCTTGAGGGTTTTCTCGATGTACTCCTTCTCAGAGTGACTGCCCATTCGAAGGATGACATTGGGGGTAGTTTCAGGCACTGGCGACACCTTTGAGGTACTCTATTTGCGATAAACGATAGAATTGACGCACCTCCGCGTGCTCCTTCGCCTGCAACACACAAGAACAACCGCCGGACTCCAAGACGGCGATGAGTCCAACCCCGTTACGTTGCAACTCTGCTCTAACAACTCGCTTCACCGAACTCTCAGGCATGGCGATGTACACAAGGTCCGCGCACAGTTGATATAATAGCGATTGTTTGAGCGCTCGCCGCCAATCGTTTAGCTTCAATTCGATTGCAACAGTGGCGTTATTCTTTCGCGAGAATGCGTACAGATCGATGCGGTATTCGTAAAAAGGCAATTCGACCTTCTGAAGACAAAATCCCTTCCGTTTGGCAAACCTTGCAACAGGTTCGAGTAACTGCGATTCCTTATAGAACTTTGTCCCTGTAATCCGAGATTTGTTCATGGTAACGGAGCATTACTCCAGCACATGTAATACAAAATCCAACACCTGCGGCAGAGATCAAAAATGTGATCAACAAGATTGGCAGCGTTACAATTCTGTTGAGAATTGTTCCCGTCACAAAATAAAGTGTGAATAGCCCCTGCACGATCATTAGCGCGAACACGCCCCGACTGATTCTTTTGGCCCAAGCCGACCAGCGGATACGAGCATGCGCGAGATTCCGGTAGGAAAGAATCTCTTCGATGTCGCTATTCACGAAAGAAGCAACATCATCTAGGAATGCTTCCCCCTGTAGCTCCTTAATAATGTCAGCAGCTTTAAATTCTTTGACAGTGCCATCGGGAGAGATAGCGTTGGCGAGAAGAATCCTCTCAATCGTTGGCTTGACAGCCTCAGCGATTGAACGGCCCAAGTATGCTAGGAGGGTGTCTAGTGCTTCCTTAGTTCCTTTGAGCGATTTGTCGGTGATCTCTGTTCTGTCACCGTACTTGTGAAAGGCAGCTATGGCGCCGACTAACAGAGCGCCGTGGTACGTGACAGAAAGGGTGGCGAGGTCCGGGACTAAGTGGGTCGCCTGCGTAGAACCTTCTCCTTAATCTCCGATTCAGTGGTCATTTCTGGATGCCGAGTATACACATAGTAGAGTAGATCATTAAGAGAATACTTCGAAAAACGAGACTTCACTTTTCGAATACCGTCGATAAAAGGTTTGTAATCCTTGTTCGCGAGCAATTGCTCAACGCGTCGCTTGCCTTTTTCGGTGAGGCAGTACCGCGATTCTTCGTAGCTATCTGCTGTCGGCGCTATCTCATCGGCGCTGGACGCCATGACGTCCTCCGGCCCCATGAGTTGATCGAAAGTAAGGTCCACCTCCGCTTTCTCTGGATCACTGGCTTCGGTGGAAATTCCCGATTCCTCATTTCGGGCCGAGCGTCGGATATAATCTAGATTTTCCAAGAATTCTAGATCGTCGTAAATTCGAGGTGAATACGGCCCCGCCTTGTACGCCTCAAAGTGAAAACCGTCACCAGCGGGGTGAATATGCTCTTCTGATTCTAGGAGGAAAAGCAACTTCTGTATTCGGGTGATCCCGCCAAGCCCACTTGGAATAGTGGAATCGTCCAGCCCAATCAACAGCAAGAGCAATTCGCGCGCGCCTATAGTTGGCATGCTGATCTCCTGGCATTTGTGCATGGTAGCTACCTCTTTCTGTCAAGGCCAGCATTTTTATTTCTGCTTTGAAGTGTGAGCGACTCCGATCAACGACCGATGAATAAGCGAGGCCAATATCAAGTCGTACCTGTTCTCGCAGCTTCCAACGCCGCCCTCAGCCGACAAACCAGCTAAGTGTAGGCGAACATAAGGCGAATGTCAAGCAGCATAGCTAACGCGTGGGCTAGTCTTGGCGGTGCCGCTAGGTGCTGTGGCCCGTCCGTGCGCAACTCGCCTTTTGCGCACCCGGTCCGGCTTTGGGCTATGGTTCAGAATTGAAATCATGCTCGGCGGCAAGAGCATTCTTCAGCGGCTGAAGCCGGGCCGAAAAAAAGACTTTCATGTCGGAGCTCCCGCGAAGCGCGGGACAGGCGCCGCTCCCACCTGCTAAAAGGGTGACGCGGCGCGATGAAAGCAAAGAGAAGAGAAGAGGAAGAGAGATCCCTCCACTGCGCGGCCGGCGCTCGCGTTCGCGAGCGGAGGAAAAAGCCGACCGCTCCGGTCGGGATGACGGGTTTGGGGGCGGATCGGCGGGTGATGGGTTCGGTCACGCAGAAGCGTCCGGGATGCCCCGGTAGAAACAACCGGGATGCAAAAAGCGCACAAGAAGGGCGAAAAGGCGGCGCTGCAGCAAAGAAAAAGCCGAGCTAAAGCTCGGCCAGTACATAACCAAGCCGGGCCCAAGCAGGGAGGCCGGGCCTGACCCTTCGGCTGCGCTCAGGTCTAGAGGCCGGCCCTACATGGAAGATGGCGAGATAAACCCGCCGCTACAGAGGCAAGGCGAAGATGCCGGGCTCAAGCCCGGCGCTACACGGGCAAAGCGAGGAGAGGTCCTGCGGGCCACAAAAAGCGTGGCCCTCAGGATGACCATCCTCTTCGGATGGTCAGATGACGACGCTTCGTCGCGTCGTGAAGAGAGATCCCTCGACTCGCTGCGCTCGCTCGGGATGACGACCGTTGATCCGGTCGTCACTTATGGGCGGAATGGGTGATGCGCGCCAACAAGTCGCGGCGGCTGTCAGGTAGGACTGAGCCGGCGATGCCGTCCTGCCAGCCTTTGCGTTCGTCGGGGCTCATCTTGGCGAACGTGGCGGCGATGGCGTCGGCCCACTTGTTCATGGCCTCGGCGTTGGGAAAGGTAACCACGGTGCAGCGCAGCGATCCCGGCCCAGTCTGGACGTACTGTTCGTCCATCCCGTAGGAGGTGGCGACGCCTTTCTTGAATTGGTCTTCAAAGGTGGGGACCAAGTATTTCTTGAGGGTGGCGACGAAGTCGTCGGCCTTTCCCGGCTGGGTCAAGGTGCAGTTCACCCGCAAGTAGCCGGTTCCTCCGCCGGAGACGGTGCTGGCGCGGGAATACACGGAATGCATAAGGAAGTCTTGATGTTTGGTGGCCGCGATTTGGCCGGGCCGCGGGCCGGCCTTGCGAATTTCATCGAGCACGCGGGTGATGCCGGTTAGAGTCGTTGCTTGCCACCACGCGCCGTGCGTCATTCCGTCGGGCGTGTGCACGATGTTTTCAAAGTTTCCCCAGCCAACGATCGTGCCGTCAGCCATGAGGCGTTCAAAGATCGGATTGACAGCTTTTTCCGTGTCCTCGGAGTACTGCGCCCAATTGGCGCGCGGAATCTGGAATTCGCTGACGTAGGTGTAAACTGGTTGCGCCTGGTCCATCTGAGACAGGACTCCTGGCGCGGTGAATAGAAGAAAAGCAACTGCAAACAGGCCCACAATGCGCTTCGACATGGCTTCCTCCTTCGTTACGGGCTCGGGCTAGCGGCGTTCCAACTGTTGGACCGAAATCGGGCAGATCAGCAACGATGGCAGGTAGTGGCTTAGCTGGACGAATCCGCGTGCGAATCAAGCTGGAACGTCACGAGCGCGGGACGAACGTATGCCTACACAGCGCAGGTGTCAAGCAGATCGTTAAGCGGGCAGGCCCTTCCTGCGTCATGGCAAGCTAAAGCTGCGGGCCGCCGCAGTACGAAGAGGGATTCCTCGCTGCGCTCGGAATGACGGGTCGGGGGCGGATCGGCGGGTGGTAGGTTCGGTCCCGCAGACCCGTCCGGGATGCGAAGGGCGCAAGAACCCTCCCCTACAGAGAACGGGACCGGCCGAAGAAGGATGCCCACCTAAAGGTCGGCGCTACATGGCGAGGGGAGACCCTTCGACTCGCCCCGCTCGCTCAGGATGACGACGCTTCGTCGCGTCGTCACTAGGTTTTTTGCGGACCACGAATCACGCCGGCAAACAAGCTTCCGACGGCCAGCGCGCCGACAAAGATCGGTAGCCATTCCTCCCGCGAAGTGCATTCGTGGTGCCGGTGGAGGCAAAGTGGCAAAAGGAGCGGAGCCAGAAGGAACGCCCCGACAGACAGGGCAAACCACAAGGCACGACCGCCATAACCGCGGGAGCGCAAAACGGGTGGCGCGACGAGAAGAGCGAGGCAAACAAGACTGAGGAGAATATCCATGCACGCTTTCGGACAGCGAGATTTGTGAATGCAGCGTACCGCCAGCGGCACCGCCGAGCAAGCGGCCGGGGCTGCACAGGAGGGGAGAGATCCTTCGACTCGCTGCGCTCGCTCCCTTCGACAAGCTCAGGGCAGGCAGGATGACTATGGTTCGACTGGGCTCACCACAAGTCCTCGTCGGATAGTCAGAGAGATTCCTCGCTGCGCTCGGTCCCGCAAGACCGTCCGGGATGCCCCGGTAGAAACAACCGGGATGCAAAAAGCGCACAAGAAGGGCGAAAGGGCGACGCTACACAATATGACGGGTACGCGCCCGGCGCCAGCAACGACGCGAACTTTCGACCTGATACAATGCCTTGACGCGGAACGGAGAGATTCTGTGACACGGACGGCGGGCCCTCCTACGCTGAGGCTTCGGACGGCGTGCGGAGAGGCGCTGGCGATCTCCGGCGATGTCACGAAGGCGGGGGATGCGGCGCGAGCGGCCATTCCGTACCTCGACGAGCCCTGGTACTGTTGAGCGGAGCCCACTGAAGCGCAGGTTGCGCTTGTATAGACCCGCGAGAACGCATCGTCTCCGCGGAGAAAAACAAGATGGCTGAAACTAGCGGTTCGATTGGTAATGTTGTGCAGAACAATGCGCTGACTGGAATGGCGATGGGGTATTCCCGGAGTCGGGCGCTCTGCGCCGCAGCGCGCTTGGGCGTAGCGGACGCTCTGGGCGATAACGAACGAACCGTTGACCAGCTCGCAATTCAGTGCGGAGCCGAACCATCCTCCCTGCATCGACTGTTACGCGCTCTCGCTAGCTTTGGTGTAGTCTCGGAAAACGGGCCGGCACGCTTCGTCCTGACACCGTTTGGCAAGCCGTTGCGGAAGGACGCTCCCAATTCAGAATGGGCCGCGGTTGTATTCTGGGCAGACCTGCTCGCCGACAGTTGGTCGTACCTGACAGAGTGCATCCGGACCGGAGACAACTCGAATCGCATCATGGAGCGCGAGGGTGTCGCATCACGCTGGTCAAAGGACCCGAATGCTCCAGCAATCTTCCGCGCCGTCATGGGCACGGCGCCTGCGGAAGACTATATGCCCATCGTGCGTGCCTGGGACTTTTCGAATTACCACACCGTTGCCGACCTTGGCGGAGGCGGCGGCGCGCTAATCGCCGCGGTCCTTGGCGCCTTTCCCAACCTGCACGGTATGCTGGTCGACCGGCAGGAATCCATCGACAAAGCAGTCCCGCGGTTCGAGACAGAGGGGCTGGGCGCGCGCTGCAAGCTTCTGGCAGCCGACTTGTGCAAGGGAGTTCCGGCCGGAGCGGAAGTGTACATGCTGAAACATGTGCTGCACGGCTATGCGGATGCGGCAGCGAACGACATCCTGCTTCAGTGCCGGTCCGTCCTGCCGTCCGAGGGGCGTCTGCTTGTGATCGAATTTGTTCTGCCGGATGTCGTCGATCATGCTGACTTGGGGCTGGAGCAGCGGTTGATGAGTGATCTGAATATGCTGGCCGTCACGGGAGGCAAAGAGCGCAGCTCAATCGAATGGAAGAGCCTACTGAATAGCGCCGGGTTCGAATGCCGGCGCGTCATCCCAGTTTCGGGAGACTTAGTTTCGATCATCGAAGCGGCCCCGCGCGGCTGATTGCGCAAGAGCATTTGCAAAACGGAATCCACCTAGGCGCGTCTGATCTCATGCGGAAGGCGGCGCTAGTCCTGATCGTCCAAGTCGCGCTCGTGGTCCTCGTGGCGCGCGCGGCGCAGATCCCGCTCGGGCGGATGGGGCAGCCCGAAGATGCGGCGCAGATGGCCGTGTATCTGGCGTCGGAGGAATCGAGCTGGGTGACGGGCGCGGCGATCCCGCTCGACGGCGGACTCTCGGCGTATTGAAAGGGAAGCGATGACGAGGAAAGAGAAAGCGGCGTTGACCAAGCGGCTGCGGAGGCGGCTGAAAGAAGGCGGAGCGACGAAGCTCCTCGGATTCACACTGGAGAAGATGAGCAAGGGCCGGGCCGCGGTGCGGATGGACGTGGATCACCGGCACAAGCAACTGCACGGGGTGGTGCACGGAGGAGTGCTGGCGGCGCTGGCGGACAGCGCGGCGGCGATTGCGGCCTACACGGTGCTGCGGCCGGGAGTCGAACTGGCGACGGTGGAGATGAAGATCAATTTCCTGGAAGCGATCGGCGACGGGCACGCGCGGGCGGTGGGCAGGGTGCTCCGCGCGGGCCGGAATTTCGTGGTGACGGAGTGCGAAATCCGGACGAGGAAAGGCCGGCTGGCGGCGAAGGCGCTGCTGACGTTTGGCGCGGCGTCGGGACGAACGCTGCGGGAGACCTAGAGATGCGGAATTTGAACGCTTTATCCGGCTAGATTTGCGGGCGCAGAGCCCGCCGCCGGGACGACCAATGAGATGCGCTGCGAGCGCGGAATGAACCGCGCCCGCTAACCAAATGGGGGCGGCACGCTATTCGTTGCCGTTGTTGGACGAGCCGTCTTCGCCTTCCTTGAAAACGTACTTGATGGCCTGCTTGAAGATGAGCAGATTCGGGCTGCCGGACCGGGTCAGCTTGATGCAGTCGCGGTCATACCACTCGACAGTGCCATGCAGCGCCTCGCCGTCCATGAGGACGATGCTCATGGGGGTGTGAGACTGCATCTGCTTGACCCAGTAAAAATTCTCAGCGTGGGTCACCTCGGGAGGCGCGGGCTTCTTGTTCGGCGCTGGAAGATGGATGGAACGCCCGGGGACTTGTTCTTTTGGATCCGGGAAAGCGGGACGGATTAGCCT
>JBGQHF010000084.1:0-15295 GCA_041497835.1 Terriglobia bacterium | reverse complement strand
CCCCCGCCACCTGCAGGAGAGACATCCCATGGCGACGGGGGCGATGCCCCGGCATCGGCCGGGATTGAGGGTCCGGATGGAAACGTCCGCGCCTCCCGCGCTTGGAAAGGAGAAACGCCACTGGGCGACCTGCCCTGGCGTATCGCTCGATTCCAGGCCGGAATCGGGCGTTCCTGTTTTTGGATCCCTTTTGATTGTCATCCTGAGTGTCCGGCCAAGTTGGACACCAAGGATCTTAGCGTCGAGGATTGCTGCGGCACACAGAACGGGATGAACGGTTCATGACCCTGCACGACAATTTCGGGCGTCAGATCACCGACCTGCGAATCTCGGTCACCGACCGCTGCAACTTCCGCTGCGTCTATTGCCGTTCCGCGAAGCCCGAGAATTGCCGCCCCGACGGCGAGATCCTTTCCTGGAAAGAGTTGGACCGCCTGGCGAAGATTTTTATCGGCATGGGCATCCGCAAGATTCGCGTCACGGGAGGCGAGCCGCTCGTCCGCGACGGTGTCGAGGATTACATCGCGCGGCTCCACGCTCTCGGCGTCGAAGATTTGTCGATGACCACGAACGGCCATCTCCTTGCCGCTCGCTGCGAGCGTCTCCTGCGCGCCGGCCTCCGCCGCATCAACATCAGCCTCGATTCTCTCGACCCGCTCAAGTTCGAACGCATCACCCGCACCAAGTCCTACGACTCGGTCATGGCCGGAATTGACGCGGTCCAGAAATCCCGGATGGCCCCAGCCAAAGTCAACGCCGTCCTGGTTCGCGGTCTGAACGACGACGAAGTGGAGGCGTTTGCCGCCTTCGCCCGCGACCGCGGCGTCATCATGCGTTTTATCGAATTCATGCCTCTCGACGCCGACCGGCATTGGACGCGCAGCCTGGTGGTGCCCGCGGCAGAAATTCACCGCCGCATTGACGCCCAATGGAAGCTCGAGCCCCTCCCGCACGAGCGCAGCGAGACGGCGCGCAAGTACCGCTTTGCCGATGGCGCCCCGGGTGAAATCGGCCTCATCGCCCCGGTCACGCAGCCTTTCTGCGGCTTCTGCTCGCGCATTCGCCTCACCGCCGACGGCAAGCTCCGCACGTGCCTCTTCAGCAAGGAGGATCACGACCTCCGCGGTCTGCTCCGAGAAGGTGCCTCGGATGAGGATCTAGACTTCTTTATTCGCTCCGTTGTCCTCGAAAAGGAGGAGGGCCACCGGATCAATACCCCGGATTTCGTGCCTCCCTCGCGTACTATGGTCTTTATCGGCGGCTAGTTCTATTCCAACTGATTGAGCCCATACAGGTTAGGCACACTTCCGGGCACCGCACCTGATCGCTGGAACGAGAAAAGTGGCAATTCACACCAGAAAGCGAGAAAATTCATCTAAAGGTATAGAGAAGGGCATTGAGGGCATTTGAATTTTGAAAGAAACGCCACCATGGGCACACTGACCAACATTTCGAGGATGCCTTTGCCGGTCGAAATGGAACAGCCGGCCTCCATTCGTGCGCCCGAAATCGAAAAGGGTGTCGGTTGCGATTTTGACAGCTACCTGCTCACTCCGGACAATTCTCTCGATGACCGCATCGCAGCGGCCAAGGCCAGTCTCGGCGGGGACGTGGTCATCCTGGGCCATCACTACCAGCGGGATGAAGTCATCAAGTTTGCCGATTTTCGCGGCGATTCTCTGAAGCTCTCCCAGCAGGCGGCTGAGACCGACGGACGCTATATCGTCTTCTGCGGCGTGCACTTCATGGCGGAGAGCGCCGATATGCTCCGCCGTTCACATCAGGTCGTCATCCTCCCGGACCTGAGCGCCGGTTGTTCGATGGCGGACATGGCCGATATCGGGCAGGTCGAGACCTGCTGGAGTGAAATCCACTCGCTTGGCGATTTGAAAGTAATCCCCATCACCTACATGAACTCCACCGCCGCCATCAAAGCCTTCACCGGCGAACATGGAGGCTCCGTCTGCACCAGCTCGAATGCCGCCGCCGTGATGCGTTGGGCGTTTGAGCGCGGCGAGCGCGTACTTTTCCTGCCGGACGAGCATCTCGGCAGAAACACGGCCTTCCGCATGGGGATGCCGCTCGACAAAATGATTGTCTGGGACCCATACCTGGAGATGGGCGGCAACACGCCCGAAGCCATCCGCAACGCGCGCGTCATTCTCTGGAAAGGATATTGCTCGGTTCACCAGCGCTTCCTGCCCGAGCACGTGGCCCGCGTGCGCCGCGAACATCCCGGCATTCGGGTGATGGTTCATCCCGAGTGCCGCTTTGAGGTCGCGCAGGCCGCCGATCAAATCGGCTCGACCGAGGGCATCATCAAGGCGATTACCGCGGCGGAGCCCGGTTCCAAGTGGGCCGTGGGGACGGAGATCCATCTCGTCAACCGGCTGAGCAAGGAGCTGAAGGATCGCTCCGTGATTTCGCTCGACCCGAGCGTCTGCGTGTGCACGACGATGTTCCGCATCTCGCCCAGACACCTGCTCTGGGTGCTTGAGAACCTTGTTGCCGGGAATCCCGTCAACCAGATTACCGTGGACGACCGCACGCGGCATTATGCCCGCGCCGCGCTGGAACGCATGCTCAGCCTCCGCTGAGACGCTTTTCTTCCCAAGTCTTCCGAGGAACCCACAAGACGATGCCCGACGAAGAGAACGACACACCAGAGCAGCCGCAGCACCTTTTCACCTTGAGCGAAGCCGAAAGCACACGCAAGGAACTCGAGCCTGTTCTCCTGGAGGCTATGGATTGCAGCAAGCGGCTGGAAGGACTCGACGAAAACCTCTCCGCCGTCTCTACCCGCATCACGATGATGGGCGGTGTGACCGTTCCCTATGAGAAGCTCACCAAGCTTCGCGTCGAGCACCGCCACCTCGCGGAAGCTCTGAAAGCTGCGCTCGAGCGCATCGGCTCCGCTGGCTGCGTGGTCAAAGACCTCGATGCGGGCCTGCTCGATTTTCCCTCGATTATCGGCAATGAAGAGGTGTACCTCTGCTGGAAGCTGGGCGAAGATCGCATTCGTTTCTATCACCGACAGGATGAGGGTTTCGCGGGGCGCAAGCCGCTTGATAAGAGCGACCTCGGCCCCGGCCCGCGCGACGACCTGCAGTGAATTCTTTGTGGCGCCGGCCTCTGGCCGGCAATCTTTTCCCCGGTGGCATCATCAGTTCTCGTTCCGGAAAGGATCTCTCTTGGCCTCGCACCCGGAGAATCGCCTCAAAAATTCCGCCAGTCCGTATCTCCGCTCCGCCGCGCATCAGCCCATTGACTGGCACGAGTGGAGCGAAGAAGCCTTTGCCCGGGCCCGCGCCGAAGACAAGCCCATCCTGCTCGACATAGGCGCCGTTTGGTGCCACTGGTGCCACGTCATCGACCGCGAGAGCTATGAAAACGCAGAGATAGCCGCCCTCATCAATGAGCACTTTGTCCCGATCAAAGTTGACCGGGACGAGCGCCCCGACGTGGACTCCCGCTACCAGTCCGCCATCAGCGCCATCTCCGGCCAGGGTGGCTGGCCGCTCACGGGATTTCTGCTACCGGACGGCAAGCCATTCTTCGGCGGCACCTATTTCCCTCCGGATGACCGCATGGGCCGGCCCGGTTTGCGGCGGCTGCTGCAGGCCGTAGCTGAATCCTTCCGCAGCAGGCGCGGAGAACTCGAGCGCGCCGCCAACTCGCTCGCCGAAGCCGTTGCGCAGGCCGAGACCTTCGTCGGCGCGCGCGCCGGCTTCGATCCGGCGGTGGTGGACGTGCAACTTAGCTCCATCGTTCAGCTTTTCGATCCCCAGAACGGCGGCTTCGGCCGCGCGCCGAAATTTTCACACTCCTCGGCCCTCGACCTCGTCCTCGAGCGCTACCAGCAGTCGAAGGACGAGCACCTCCTCGCGATCGTTGATACCACTCTTGAAAAAATGGCCCGCGGCGGCGTCTACGACCAACTCGCCGGAGGTTTCCACCGCTACTCGGTGGATGAGCGCTGGCTCGTGCCCCATTTCGAGAAGATGTCCTACGACAATTCCGAGCTCCTCCGGAATTATCTCCATGGCTGGCAGGTCACGCAGAAGCCTTTTCTCCGCGAAACCGCCGAAGGCATCATCGGCTGGGTCAATGAAGTCCTATCCGACCAGGCCAGCGGCGGTTTCTACACCAGCCAGGACGCCGACTACTCGCTCGACGACGACGGCGACTATTTCACCTGGACGCTCGAAGAGCTGCGCGCGGCCCTGAATCCCGAGGAAGCGGGCGTCATGGAGCTGCACTACGGCGTCGAGCCCCATGGCGAAATGCATCACAATCCAGCGAAAAATGTCCTCCGGATTGCCCGCGATGCCGCCGACATAGCGAAAACGCCCGGTCGTGACGAAGCGGAGATCCGCCTCACCCTGGCCCGCGCAAAAGGAAAGATGCTTGCCGCTCGCCTGCCACGCCCCACTCCGTACGTGGACAAGACCATGTACGCCGGCTGGAACGCCATGTTCGTCTCAGCGTATCTTGACGCGGCTCGCGTACTCGGTGGCTCGCTGGGTGAGAACTGTCGCGCCTTCGCGCTGAAGACGCTTGACCGGATGCTCGCCGAAGCCTGGACCGAAGCGCGCGGTTTCCGCCACCGCATCGGCGGTCCTCCGCTCGACGGCTCTCTGGACGATCAGGTCTTCAGCGTCCTCGCTCTCCTCGACGCCTACGAAGCCACTCTCGATCCGCGCTATTTCCGTTCCGCTCAACGCACTCTCGACCTCGCCATGGAGCGCTACGCGGACACGGAGGGCGGCGGATTTTTCGACCGTCCTTCCGACGCCCCGCCCCTGCAAGGACTCGACGCCCGCCGCAAGCCTTTCCAGGATTCGCCCACGCCCAGCGCCAATTCCGTTGCCGCCATCGCCCTGATTCGCATGCACGCCTGCACCGGCGACGACCGCTACCTCTCCTTCGCGCAAAAGACGCTGGAAGCATTTGCTGGAATTGCCCCGCAATATGGCCTTTTCGCCGCCAGCTACGGCCTCGCCGCCACGCTCTTCGCGCGCCACCCGCTCCAGGTCGTCATAACCGGCCGCACCGGCGATCCCGCCGCGCAAGCCCTCGAAGATGCCGCCAATAGCGTCTATCGCTGCGGAAAGGTCGTTATGCGTGTCACACCGGGCGCCTTGCTCGAGAATCTTGCCGGCGCGCTCAAGCAAACCCTGCCCCATCTCGCGTCAGACAAACCTCTCGCTCTTGTCTGCTCGGGCGAGTCTTGCCTCCCGCCTACGAGCGACCCCGGCCAGCTTCGCGCCCTGCTGCAAAGCCCCGTCGCGGACGCAACCACCGCCTGACCTGAGCGGGAATCCTTTCCCCTCCCTTGCGGCGGCAAGCTCAGTGGAAAAAGAAAAGGGCCCGGCGCAACGCGCCGTGCCCCTGCTTTCCAGCGGATTTCGCTTCCGGTGATTTGCTACTTCTTCGGCCGCGATTCCGGCGGCACCATCCCGTTCACGCGGTAGTACACCACAAGCTGTCCGTAGTGTTCGCCGGAATGTTCGATGAGGCCGTAAGCGAGGTCCAGCACCCGCTCCTGATTACCCGTGAAGGGATTGGCTACTGTTCCCATAAGGCCCGCGTCGCCCTTGGCTTTGATCACGCTTGCGCCATCTTCCACGCACTTTTTCACGAACGCCACCACTCCCGCCCTGGTCTTCGGCTCGTCCTTCGGCCCATCGCCATAGCGTGCCTTCTTCCCCTCCGCCCCATCGGTGAAGAAATACATCGCGGCCCCCACATGGATCACCTGCGACGCAAAGGTGCGTGAATCCGCGTGGGGCTTGTAGCCATATTTGTCTTCCGGCAGGTCCTCGGCGATGGCGATCAATTTCCGTCCGATGTCGTTCCATTGTTCCAGCACACCCTGCGAGAGGCCCGGTGCGGGCTTCGGCGCTTCCTTCTTCTTCGCCCCCTCCTGCGCAATCGCCGGCATCAAGACAAGACACGCCGCTACCGCCACCGCCAGAATCGAAATGTACTTTCTCATGGTCTTTTGTCCTCCGTGGAATTCAAATCAAGCAAAAGCAACTTCGGAAGATCACTCGGCTGGCCTGTCGGCATCCGAACTCGCCCCACCCGGCACATCGGACGGGCCTTATCTTATCGCGAACCGGCGAATCGTCATGCGGATTTCTGCCGCCACCTGGCGTGGTAAACTAGTTGTTTGCGCTTGCCGCAACGGGGGATAAATCCTTAGTGAACTGGGGCTGGTTGCTCGTCCGCATCGCCATCGGTCTGACTGTGCTGGTCTGCCTGATTCTTTCGCAGCGCTTCTGGTACCGCGCCGTCTGGCGGTTTACCTCCAATTTACGCAGTGTCTCGCTTCGCGTGGGGGTGCGTCTCGTTTACATCGCGGCGCTCCTCGCCGTCATTCTCGCCACTGCGGACGGCATTCGCATGGGTCACGCTCGTCTTATCCCGCGCGGCTCCATGATCACGGCGCTGGCCGGGCTGTGGCTGGTGAGCGCTCTCTTTGCCTGGCTTGGGGTCAAAGCGATTCACGGTCTGGAGCGTGCGTGGCGCCGTCTGCGTATTTCCGCGGAACGCCGGAAGCTCGCGGCGAAGCCCGCGCCGGCTGGAGACAACTCCTCCGCCGTGGAACTCTTGGCCGATCCTTCCCGCCGCTATTTCTTCAGGACCGTTACCGCCGTTGCCGGGGCCACACCCTTTCTGGGCGCGGTCTATGGTTTCGCGGCCGAGCGGCTGCGCTATCGCGTCCTGCGTGTCGAAATCCCCATCGCGAATCTCCCGCCCGCGCTCGACGGCCTGCGCATCGTGCAGCTCAGTGATGTTCACATGAGCGGTTACATGACGCGAGAGCAAGTGCGCCGCGCCGTCGGCATGGCCAACGGTCTGGCCGCCGATCTCGCCGTCATCACCGGCGACTTCATCACCGGCGCGAGCGATCCCCTCGCGGACTGTATCGAGGAATTGCGCGAGCTGCGCGCCCCGCTCGGCGCTTGGGGCTGCAACGGCAATCACGAGATCTACGCGCAGGTCGAAGACTCCGCGCAACGCCTTTTCGCCCAGGCGGGCATGAAGCTCCTGCGCCAGGAAAACGCGCAGCTCTCCTGGCGCGGCGCGCAATTCAATCTCATCGGCGTGGATTACCAGCGCGAACGCTCGCCCAACGGCCACCGCCTTCCAATGCTCGCGCATCTCGCGCCGCTCGTCCGCCGCGACATCCCGAACATTCTTCTCTCCCACAATCCCAACGCCTTCCGCCGCGCCGCCGAGCTCGGCATCGAGCTAACGCTCTCCGGCCACACGCACGGCGGCCAAGTGCAGGTCGAAATCCTCGACCATCGCTTCAGTCCGGCGCGTTTCATCACCGATTACATCGCCGGCCTCTACCAGCGCCCGCTCCTCGCCCCGGCTCCCAGCGACCGTGCTTCGGCCTCGGCCACCTTCGCCTTGGACCCCAGTCGCGACTCGCCACTGCCTTCCGCGGCTCTCTACGTCAACCGCGGTCTCGGCACCGTGGGCGCGCCCGTCCGCATCGGCGTTCCGCCGGAGATCACCCTAATCGTCCTTCGGCGAGTGTAGGGGCAGACGGCAATTGTCCCGGCCCGCGGCCGTGCTCTTGCCTGTTCGCTTCGCTCCTTGTTGGACAGGCGTTCTTGCTTGTCCCCCTCCTCAGGCTCTGCGACTGAACCGATAAAACCTCCCCAGTAGTCACTTCTACGCCTCCGCGCAAACGACAATTTACTTTTCCCCTGCAAAACCCTCACTATAATGGGGCAAGCCTTTGCCGCGGGGTCTCAGACCAGAGGCAAGGCTGCTTTTCGCCGCCGGCACTAACCCAGCCCAGAACATCGAAGCCCTGCGGACGCTCGACGTGCACGCGGGCGCCACGAATTGAGAGCAGCAACGTCTGTCTTTGGACAGGCGGGGAGATCAACATGAGCGACGCCTGGAGACAGTGGGTAGGCCAATCCGCAAACGGCGAATTTCCCCTGCGCGAGTATCTCGGCGGCTCCGATCACAGCGCCGTGTTCCTCACCGAGCGCGGCGCGCCTCAGCCGCAAAAAGCCGCCATCAAGCTCATCCCCGCGGATCCACACACCGCCGATCTCCAGCTCACCCGCTGGAAACTGGCCGCGCAGCTCACGCATCCCCAATTACTCAAGATTTTTCAATCCGGACGCTGCCGTCTCGGCGGCGTGGACCTTCTCTATCTCGTCATGGAGTGCGCCGAAGAAAATCTCGCGCAGATTCTTCCGGAGCGCCCCCTCTCACCGGAAGAAGTCCGCGAAATGCTCCCGGCCGTTCTCGACACACTCGCCTTCGTTCACGGCAAAGGCTTCGTGCACGGCTGCTTGAAACCTGCAAACATCCTGGCGACCGGCGATCAATTGAAACTCTCGATGGACACTCTCAGCCGCGTGGGCGAATCCGCCGTCAAGCGCGCCAAGCCCGGCCCCTACGACGCGCCCGAGATGCCCGGCGGACGCGCCTCCACCGCCGCCGACATCTGGTCGCTCGGCATGACCCTGGTCGAGGCCCTGACGCAGCGTCTGCCCGCCTGGGACAGGGCGGGAGCCGGCGCGCCGGCAGTGCCGGAGACTCTACCCGCGCCGTTCCTTGCTATTGCGCGAAGCTGTCTCCATCGCGACCCTCAGCACCGCGCAACCCTGGGCGACATCGCCGCGCGCTTGCGGCCAAGCCCGCCCGTGCCTCCGGCGCCGCAGCAATTCGCGGCTCCTCGGCCGCAACAGGCGCCCGCGAAGCGCAGCTACACAGTGCCGGCGCTCGTTGTTGGATTTGCCGTGGTGGCGGTCTTCGTAATCCCCATGCTCCTCACCCGTCGCCCCGAGCCGCAGCCCGTTCCTTCCGTTGCCACCCGGCAACCCGGCGTTCAGGCAAAGGTGCAACCCACTGTTCCTGCAAAGCTTCCGCCGGAGGTTCCGCCAAAGGTCCAGCCAAACGTTGCGTCCAAGCCCGAGCCGAAACCATTCTCGCGCGAAACGGCGGAGCTCCCGAAGCGGCCAGCCGAAAAGAAGCCAGCTTTGGCTGAACCCGCGCCTGCGCCAGCCTCTCCTCGAACCGAGGCGGTCGTAGAGACGAAGGCGCACACCGCGGGACGCGTCCATGGAGAAGTCATCGAGCAAGTTTTGCCCGACGTATCCCAGAAGGCGAGAGACACCATTCAAGGCACGGTGAGGATCAGCGTCCGGGTCCATGTGGACCCGTCTGGCGCAGTGACGGGGGCGGAACTCGAATCTCCGAACGCAAGCAAGTATTTTGCCGATCTGGCTTTGCGAGCCGCGCGGCGTTGGAAGTTCGAGTCACCGATGGTGGATGGACGGGATGTTCCTAGCGAATGGGTTTTGCGGTTCGACCTCACGAAAACCGCGACGAAGGCTGTTCCGGTCCAGACAGCCCCCTAGTGCCGTTCCAACGATTTCAAGCGAAGCCCCATCGGACCTGCCCCGGAGCCGTTTCAGCCGAAACTGCATTTGCTCATTGGTTCAAACAAGTTGGAACGGCACTAGCCGCGCGGCACACCCTCAGCCTTTTTTGCAGGGGCACGACGCTTGTGGTGAGCAGAGCCGAACCACGTCGTGCCCCTCTTGTCTGTAGCGGCCGCCGGCCAATCGCTCCGGCGTGCAGACGATTACCGACCGCGTCCGTGTTGCGTCCTACGGTTTCGCGGCTTCTTTCTTCGCTGCGGGCTTGGCCATTGGCGCGGGTTTCGGCGCCCAGAACCCGGGTTCGCCATCCACCCATGCTTTCGGCGGGTAGCTCATCTTCGGGCTGAAGGCAAAGAGATGCGTCTCGCTGCTTTCCAGTCCCTGCGTGCGGAACTCGGCCACTTTCTTCCGGCCTTCCTCGCCCAGCGCATCCTCGTAGGCCTTGCCCTGTATGACAGGGAATTGATCCGCCTCGGCGAGGGACTTGATCGGAATGAAGATCAGGTAGTGTGTCGTTGGTCCGCCTGCCACCATATGATAGACGGAATAGTGATCCGAGAGGCCGGCCTTCTCGTGCGCGGCGCGGACGATCTTCCGAATCTCCGTGAAATGGTCTCCGTGACCCGGCTTCACGTGAATCGAAGCGATCTGAAAATACCGCATCCCGGCCGCCGGTACATCCGCCTGGTAGCTTAGCTCAGGCATATAGCGGAAGACGCCCGTCCTCGTTTCGGACAGAAATTCGCCGTCTTTGACGCCTAGCGCCTCGTTTTCCGCGCTAAGCGCGGTACTCTTGTCCACTGCTTCTCTATCGCTCTCCCAGGCGGCCAGGGACTCATAGCCGGTCATGTACAGCGCCCGGCTTTCGCCGGTCATGGACGTAACGGCAAGCCAGCGCACCGGCCACTTCGCCTTCGCAAACGCCCGCGGCCAGCCGGTCTCCCACTTTTCGTGGGCCGGTCCCTTCCCTGGCTTCACCACCTCGCGCGTGATTACCAGCACCTTGGGCGGGGTCAGCATCGCCTCTTGCGCTTGGGCAATTCCCGTCGCGCCTAGGCACATCCCCACAACAGACAGAATTGTCTTTCTCATCATTTCAGTAGATCTCCTTACGTTTGGTGTACCTGCGTGGATCCGTTGATACTGGGCCGGGTCCCTGAAGGGCGTTGAAGAATTTGGACGCCCTCCCCCAGCCGGCCGGGGTTCGAATGCTAGCGAAGTCTATGCTCAATCCGCCGCAAGTCAAGCAGTTCCGCGCTGCGAATCGTTGGGAAGAGAGATTACTGCTTCTGCGGCTGCGCCGTCGGAGGCAATATCCCGTTCAGGCGCAGATACATGGCCTGGGCGCCGTAGTGATCGTACCAGTCGTCGCTTAACGTGATCAGCGCGGCCGCGCGCGACCCGGGCCGGTTGCCGAACAGCGTCATCGGCTCACCCAGCTTCGAATCGTCCACGTTGGCCAGCGCCGTCGCGCAAAAATCGAATGAAGCCTTCAGCCCTGCCACCAGCTTGTCCTTGGGATCGCTGTCGGCAAGCTTCGCATCCGGAGCCGCCAGACCGGAAATCTTCGAGCAAAGAAAATTGTTCGACTGCGCGATGTGCATGGTCAGGTGCGCGAACGTATTCATCTCCGGCGTAGGCTTGAAGTTGTATTTCTCCGCTGGCATCAACTCGGCCGCCGCCACCATGTTCTTGGCGTAGCGCGTCAGTTGCGCCTTGATGGTCGAGGTGACCGGATTCGCCACCGGCCCCGGCTCTTGGTTAGCGCTCGCGGCCCTGGGCACAAATAGCGCCATCAGCAGCGCCGCCAACGCCATCCATCCTAAACGTTTCATCGGTGTCTCCCTCCTGCGCAAAGTTCGAGGGAAGGATACCCCCGCACCACGTTCGCAACAAGCGCCATTCGCGGCCTGCGCTGCGATGACCGCTGCACCATCGCTGCGAATTTGGCAGCGATGAATTTCTCTTACTCTTCCCCTGTGGGTTTCATTACTCCACGATGAATTATGAAACAGGCGAGCCGGCTATGCCTCCACGGATACGCCAATCCGGCTTAGCAGGCTGCTGAAAAACTCCGTGACGCGGCTGTAGTGGCCGGTCTTCAGACCGGCGTCTCTTGCATTTTCAACGAACCTATTTTCATTCCTTATCGTGGAGAATCTTTTTTCAGCAACCTGTTAGGACGCGGGTGGAAAATTCACGGCAGTGGGCGGCCAGCACCCGGAGGGGCTGACAAGGCTTCGGGGGAAGGATGCGTTGCGCGGCAAGTTGCGGGTAGGACCAAAGTCTGGCCGGGATAGATGCGGTCGACATCTCGTAAATCCGGATTGGCCTGCGCGAGGCACGGCCAAGACGAGCCCCAGCCGAAGTGCGTTGCAGCGATCTTCCACAGGGAGTCGCCCAGCCGAACAACAACTCTTGAGGGTGGCAGGACGCGGGACCGAGGACCGGATAGCGGGACAACCAGGATCGTGCCGGGTTTTATGCGCCGGGGATCGGAAAGGCTGGGATTGATGTTGAGCCATTCGTGCCAGCGGGAGCCGCGCCCAAGATATTGACGCGCCAAATTCCAGAGCGAATCGCCGGTCTGAATCCTGACGACTCCCTGATGGTTTTCCGATGCGCTTGGCGAAGAGCGCGCCAGCGCCGGAGGTAGCACCGGGGATGGCCTGAACGGAGCGGCAGATTTTGGCGCAGGGGCCGAAGTCGTACTGCGCACTGCGGGTGAAATTATGGGACGGGAAAACGGGTCCCGCCTGAATGGTCCAAGGCCCGCGCCAGGCTTGCCAATCTTCGAGGGAAGCGAAGAAGGAGGAAGCAAGGGCGCGCGAAGCGGCATGGGATGGGCAAGAGACGGCTGCGGCAAGTCCATGTGGAAGAGAGAAGGCGGCTGGGCTTTGCGCGCTTGCTCTGCCTCGCGGGCAGTTTTCTCGCTGCGGTATCGGCGGGCAATGTCACCAAGAGTCTCGGAGGGAGCGCCGTTCGAAGCATCGATTGACGGCGAGGATTTGCCGGCCGGAGGAAGAATGGCATCTTTCTTGCGAGCTTCGATGGATGCGCGATCGGCTTGTGTGAGGATCTGAGACCGCTTCAAATCGTCGTTGGTGTAAACGTGGGGTTGCCGCTTCGGTTCGGCTGCCTTGCGGGTTTTTTCCTGACGGGCCGCTTCAGCGACATCCTGCGCGTTGGCACGAAGCGCGATGAGCAGGAAGGAAGAGAGGAGGGCAGTGCAAGTGCACAGGCTGCGCAGCCGTGACAGACCCTGCCGGGATGGGCGCTTTGAATTCATCAACTCTCGTGAACCCGCTCCAAGGGGACGGCCGGAGCAAAGGCGTACCGTCAAAAGCTCGGGCCTGATTGTAGCTCCGAAGGAGCCCGCAAGGGCAATAAATTTTAGAAGTAGGCAACCCAGGAGAAGGGCAGCCGGCCTGCGCAGTGAGGACCTCTGCACCATCGCTGCGAACTTGGCGGCGATGAATCTCTCCTACTCTTCCCCTTTGCGTTTCATCACTCCACGATGAATTAGGAAAGTGCTGTCCTGTCCTCGCTATCGAAAGGAAATCAGATCGAGGAAGGGCGTCCCACCCGCCCGGCCCGTGCAGGCGCGGACGTAACCCCTCTGCTCAGACCGCGTGACAGCACGGCTTGCCCTTCATTGCTTCCCATCCTTCGCGCACGATCAATGGTAGCAAGGCTAACGCTGCAACAGGGTCTGCCCAATTTACTTTCCAAATCGCATTAGCAGCCAGACCCGCCAAAGCAATCAAGGCAAGATAGCCACAGACGGCAGACTCCGCAGCATCGGCCCTCAACGCTGCGCTGGCAGTAGCCTCCGAGAGTTGCCTCTTTTGCTTCGCAAGCCAAGGCATCACCACTGCGGCAAGGATTAGCAGAGCTATCCCAATGGGACTGGGCCGCGCTTCGACGTGTCCTAGCAGTGTCAGGACTGAAGCAAGAACAACAAATGCTGCCAAAACAAAGAGCAAGCCGCCTGCAATTTTGGCCGCTCGCTCCTCCGCGTAGCTATCGTGAGATGGAGGAGAAAAGCGCCAGAGCACAATTGTGGCTGAGAGAAGTTCGACCGCGCTATCGCCACCGAAGCCAAGAAGGGCCGGACTTCGGGCCACCCAAGCCGCGCCCAACGAAACTACTGCTTCTACACTCATCCAGATAAGCGTAAAAACCTGAATCCGAATGATGCGACGTGCAGTTTCCAGCGGGAAAGTCCTCGCCATTGAAGGCATGTTGGCATTATGCATAGGCGCTGCCCGAGAAAGCAGGCTTTCTATACCGCAGGGGGTTACCTAGGCGCACCCTTAACGCTCTTTCTCTTCTGCTGTCATTTGCGTTTTGTGCATCCCGGATGATTCTGCGGGATCGAACGGAGCAGGCGGACTTTTTCTTGTCCTACGCTTGTGCGAAACCGTCAGATAGGCTTGCAGTACCCGTTGTAGAGTTCGTTCGTTTTCTTCCATTCGTCTTCAAAACCGAAGTGCTTGGTCGCAAGGCATGTCACCATGAACACTGCGGTGGTCGTACTGCGAATGATTTCTCTGATTTCGTCGTCAGCGTAGTTCGGTAAGAGGTTATTGCCTTTGAACCGTCTCTCGATTTGAAGAGCGCCCGAATGCGTGAAGCTGTGGAGAGCTTTGCGCGCCTCGTCCGTGAGCATATTGTCAAAGAGACCCTCAAGGGCGAACGGCTCGTCAAGTTGTCCCCCGAGCTCCTTGAAGTTGACAGAGTAATCGTCATCCACAAGTCTTTTCACATCATTGTCTGAACCAGCCAAAGCAAGGTGTGCGCGGAGCAATGTTTCAATGACTGTACGGACGAGCGCAAACGCAGCGCCGGGGCACTGATTGGTGAAGAGGAGCAGAATTCCGTGGTGGTACTCAAAGATGAGCGACCAGTAGGCGATGAGCAGCATGTCTCGGTTGCCGTTCAGCACACACTGTCCCTTGGCGACAACAAGCGCGTCGAGTTTTTCGGCGAAGCGTGCAGCGCGGTCGATTTCGTCATTAATAGTCACGGGGCAGATTATAGTCTGCTCGGTCGTGGCGGACGGCTCATCCTTTGCGAGCGAGAGGGCGGCCCACTCGGTTTCAGCGAAAAGGCGGGCTCCTCGCCTAAAAGTCGTTGACATGTGTGTACTGCTGTGGTACTATAACGCATGAGTGTCGCCCAACGCCTCCCCGCGCCGCTCTCTCGATCCTCTAACTCCCGTAGAATCCGCACTTGCGAAAATTGCCTCTTTTTCCTGCCCCAAAACTGTGCCCATAACCCCTGTGTTTTCTGCAGATGCAGACACCTCGCCTCTAAGCCCTTTAGAATGCACAGATGCACAAAACATGGGGGGGTGGGGGGTGTTTTTCCACAGCAATCCACAGCCTGCCCCACTGTACTTCCGCTCTTCTCCACGCAGGTTGCGGCACCCAACCCGCGGTGCCATAATTCCATTTCTTGGACGCGCCGGAAACGCGGCGATGTGTCTGATGGTTTGAATTGGGGGACATCATGGGCCTTCGTGATCAATGGGTCGAAAAGCGATTGGCCGCCACAGGCGCCAACGGAAACCGCAACGTCACCCAGATGCATCTCGCCCGCCAGGGCGTCGTCAGCGAAGAGATGCACTACGTCGCCAAGCGCGAAAAGCTCGAACCCGAGCTGGTCCGCGGCGAAGTGGCCCGCGGCCGGGCCATCATCCCCGCAAACATTCATCACCGCAATCTCGAGCCCATGGGTATTGGTATTGCATTCAAATGTAAAATCAACGCCAACATCGGCAACTCCGCCACCACGTCGAACATCGACGAAGAGCTGAAAAAACTTCACCACGCCGTCCACTATGGCTCAGACACCGTCATGGACCT
>JBGQHF010000083.1:0-15526 GCA_041497835.1 Terriglobia bacterium | reverse complement strand
GTGAAGGCGTTCGCGGCGCTGTTCGAGCTCGCCGCGAAGGTAGCTTTGTTCAGCCGTGGCCATAGGACCTCCGGTTGCATTCTGCAATCTGGCTGCTGAAGTTTCCATCCGATTTCCTCCGTCAAATTCGTTTCTGACCGCAGAAAATCAACGAGCGCCGAACCTGCCGGCCTTGCCGGAAGAGCTTGCGGCGCGCGTGAGCAGGGGCGCCGCGCCGTTCTCAACGCTCATTTGATGCTCGAGTCGTTCCAGGCGTCGCATGAATTTCGCTTCCATCCGGGTGGCCCGGGCCGCTGTTTGAGAGGTTGACCAGGTAGTGCGTGGCTGCGCGCGTGCGAGGCGTGCTTTCTTGAGGCCGAGCCGCGCAAATTCGACGGCGCGGGCAAGATTGCGTACGCGGCGCTCGTAGTGGATCGCGAGCTGTTCGCAGGCATGCATGCCATCATGCGGGTCGGTGAGTAGTTGTTCCCAGAGGGCGGCGGCCTCGCCATGTGCGCCGCGGCGCCGGGAATGCAGGGCCAGGTCGCGATGAGCGAGTGGGGAATACTCGGCGGGAAGCCCAGCCTGCAGTGCTTGCGCACAGGCTGCCTGCGCCCGCTCGGCTTCGCCGCGGCGGCCGAGATACCGCGAAAGGCCGAACAGGTCGAGGCTGGGAACATCCCCATTGTCGTAGCCGGCGCTCCCGAGGAATGCGTTGATCTTGTCAAAGAGGGCGGCGAGACCTCGCAGATCCATCTGATTATGCCGGGCCACGGCGGCCAGCGGCGCAGCGGGCCCGCCCCGCAGATAGTCGAAGTAATACTGCGGGATGAGCGCGGATTCGATGTCATTCTCTCGGTGCCAGCCGAGGCGACGTGCATCCAGGACGTGGCGCTCAAGTTCGACAAGACTCACGGACCCGAGACGTAGCTTCCAGAGCGCTCGCGCGGGGTGCAGAAGATCAAGGTGCGCGGCGAGCCGCGGCGCCGCAATGGCACGCGTCATGGCGAACCGGTTTTCCAGCAAAGGCCAGTCGAACGATTTTCCGTTGAAGGTGACGAGGACGGGCCGGTCGGCGATTCGCGCGGCGACTTCTTGAAGGAGCGAATGCTCCTCGCTGAAATCGCGCAGGAAGAATTGCTCGACTTGCAGGCCGCCGGCGTCCCACCAGGCGAGCCCCACCAAAAAAGCGTACGTGCCGGTGCCGCCGGCCAGGCCGGTGGTTTCCGTGTCGAGAAATAGCCAGCGCGACGGGTCTTCGAGAGCGGCACGAGTGCGGCGGCTAATGGTTTCATCGCGCGTCCGCGAAAGGATTTCCAGGGTGATTGGGAAAGGGTCGGTGAATTCGGGCGTTGAAAACCAGTTGCGCATGGCGAGGTGTTCGCCGTAGCGGTTTATCGCGACCGCAGCGCCGAGGAGTTGGGCGAGTTCGTCGGCTTCATCGGGAGCTCGAAGGGCCGCCGGCCGAGCAGTCACGGGCCGCGCGGGCTTCAGCGCGGAGATGCGGGACCATTTGTCGGAATGACCAGCCATCGATTCCTTCATCTCCGTCGAGTGTCTTGCCTCGCACCTATCCACCGAGCTTGTCCAGGATCGCAAGAGCCGCCTCTTTCGCACGCGGCGCTAGATCGCCCGCGGGGCCGACACACGACGGGCAACCTGCGTCGCAGGCGCAGGAAGCAATCAGCTCGCGGGTCTGGCACAATAACAGTTCGTGCACGCGAAAGAGCGGCTCGGAAAAACCGATGCCGCCCGGATAGGCGTCGAAGAGGTACAGATTCGGCTCAAAAAACTCCCTGGCGCTCGACGAAACGACGTCTTCCATCCGCATGGGAGCGAATTCCTGCTCTTCTGCATTCAAGGAGGGCGAGCGCTCGCCGATGGCGGTCCCGAGGTCCCTTGCATCGCACATCAGGAGAAGCGTTGCGACCGATTCCAGGGCGTGAAGCAAGCCGAACATGCCGCTCTGGCGCTCGCCGGCGCTGAACGGAAGTGATTCGAGGAGCGGGCGCTCTAGCGTGATCCAGTAGGCAGTTGTGTGCATTTCGTTTTCGGGGAGCTCCAAATTGCCGGCGCCGACGTTTTCGTTCGTGAAGAACTTGATCTTCTTGAATCCGACGACGTGCGAACGGACCAGCACGTCGCCGTGGGCGTGGGAGCGCGGTAACGGGTCGCCGGACGCGTGACCCAGAGATCCCCCGGCTTCGCTCGTTGTACTCGCTGCACTCGGGAGGACGGAATTCCCAGCCCGCGAGGAATGGATTTCTCCTGCAATACTCAGGACACGGACCTGCGTGTAGCGGATGGCGTCCGTGTAGTAGTCCGCGTCCACCTTCTTGACGTAAGCCTTGCGCTCTTGGAAGTCCAAATGCTCCACGTGGTACTGCTGGCCGCCGTGCAGGTAAATCGCTTTCGGATGAACAGCGGTGAGGGCGCTGGGAAAATCCACTTCGCCGATTACCTCGGGCTCTCCGGTTACGTCAATGATGACGAAGTTGTCGCTCGTAACGGAACGCAGGCTGACGGTATCGGCGGGATAGGCTTCGTTCGTCCAGTGCCAGTGTTCGCCGGCATGATGCAGGTAGCCAGCTTCGGCGAGGCGTGCGCAGAGGTCCTGCAGGTCCACATCGCCGAAGCGATCTTCTTTGCTGATCGGCAATTCAAACGCCGCGCATTTCAGATGATTGATCAGGATTTCGAGATTGTCCGGCTGGATGAACGCGTGCTCCGGAGAATTGCCGAAGAAATAGTCGGGATGCCGGACGATGAATTGATCGAGCGGAGCGGATGAGGCGACCAGCACCGCGCAGGAGTTGCCGCTGCGGCGGCCGGCGCGGCCCGCGCGTTGCCAGGTTGCGGCGATCGTGCCGGGATAGCCGGCCATGACGGCTGTGTCGAGCGAGCCGACGTCAATTCCAAGCTCGAGCGCGCTCGTGGAGACCACGCCGCGGATGCGCCCGTCGCGCAGCCCGCGCTCGATCTCGCGGCGCTCGTTGGGGAGGTAGCCTCCACGGTACCCGCGAATCGTGACCGCCTGCCCCGGAGGCTGCGGATTCGCTTGCTGCAGGTAGGTGAGCAGAATCTCTGTGTGCAGGCGGCTGTTGGCGAAAACGATGGTCTGCAGGTCGCGCTTGAGAAACTCCTGCGCAACTCGCGAGGCTTCGTTGATGTAGCTGCGGCGGATGCCGAGGGCGCGATTGACGACGGGCGGATTGTAGAAAACGAAGGTTTTTTCGGCGGCAGGCGCTCCGTTCGCGTCGAGGACGTCCACCTCGGCTTCGAGGAGGCGCGAGGCCAGCTCGCCGGGATTGGCGATGGTCGCGGAGCTGCAGATGAACTGGAGCTCGCGGCCGTAGAACCGCGCAATGCGGCGAAGACGGCGGAGCACATTGCAGAGGTGGCTGCCGAATACGCCGCGGTAAGTGTGCAGCTCGTCGAGGACGACGTAGCGGAGGCTTTCGAACAGGCGTGTCCACCGCGTGTGGTGGGGCAGGATGCCGGTGTGAAGCATGTCCGGGTTGGTAAGCACGATGTGGCCCTGCTCGCGAATGGCCTTGCGCGCGTCGGAAGGCGTGTCGCCGTCGTATGTGAACACGCCGAAGCGGTTGTCGAGGCGCTGGTTGAGGTCGTGAAGCTCGGCGAGTTGGTCCTGGGCGAGGGCCTTGGTGGGGAAAAGGTAAAGCGCCCTGGTGTCGGAGTTTTCGAGGATGGCGTTCAGAACGGGCAGATTGTAGCAGAGCGTTTTTCCGGATGCGGTCGGCGTAACCACGACGATGTTCCTGCCGGCATGTGTGGCCTCGGCTGCGGCGGCCTGGTGGCTGTAGAGCCTGCAAATGCCCTTGGCGGCGTACGCCGCGGCGAGATCGGCGTGCACCCAGGCCGGGAGATCGGCCCATTGCGCGTCGCGGGCAGGGTAATGGCGAACAGCTGTGAGCATCTCACCGCGGGAGTCGCGCGCCACGAAGGAGTCCAGGACTTCGCGGACGCTCGCCCCGAGGCCGCCGGGGCGGGTGATCGCCTCGGTGTTTGTCGCCTGCCGAACGGCGAGGGAATGGGACATGAAAAGGGCCTCCGAAGTATTCGCCTTTTGTTCGCTGAGGGTAGCATGGCGCGCAACCCCGATGCAACCCTCAATGCGAAACATTTTTCAGGCTCTGGCGCTTATCGAGTCAGGTTGGGTTGCAGGAAGCCCGGATGGCGCGGCGCCAGCGCTACCGGGTCGGGCGCAGGCGGAGGATGAGCACACCACCGGCGAAAAACAGCAGCGCGGACGCGGTGAAGGCCGTCTGGACGTTGAACGCGCTCCACAAGAAACCCACCATCAGGCTGGAGAGAAAATCGCCCACGGCATTGACGGCAGCCAGCGTGCCGAAGGCCATGCCGTGCTGTTCCCGCGGGACGATTTCCGCGGCGAGCGAATCTTCGAGCGCTTCTTCCGTACCGACGTAGATGCCGGCCAGCGCGAAGATCGCCGCCAGCAGCCAGAAGCCGTGCGTGCCCAGGCAGAGCAGGATCGCGGTGATGCCTGCCAGTGCGTAACCCCCTGCCAGGACAAACTTGCGGTGACGGACATGGTCGCTCAGCCACCCGCCGGCATAAGCCGAAGCGGCGTAGAAAACATTATGGAGCGTATAGAGCCCGACGGCGAGGCTCGCGGCCCGCGCGACGCCATGATCGGATGCGAGTTGGCGCGCGGCGTAGAGAATCAGCATCGTGTGGGAGAAGTCTCCCGCGCCAAAAACGCCGACCCCCAGGAGAAACCGCCGAAACGGAACCGGCAGGGCGGCCAATCCGCTCCAGAAGGAATGCTGCGAGCGGGTGGCATTGGGGCGCTCGCGCACCAGCAGCCAGAACGCCGCGACGGCGCACATCCCCGGAAGCAACGTCCAGAGGAAGACCGTGCGGTAGGAGTGGCCGGTGCGTTCGAGAAGCCACAATGCGGTGAGCGGGCCGACGATGGCGCCGCAAGTGTCCAAGAGGCGCTCGAGCCCAAACGCGCGGCCGTAGGCGGCAGCCGGCACGTCGGCCGCGAGGAGCGCTTTGCGCGCGGGCGTGCGCACACCGCGTCCGAACCAGGCGGTTGCCCGGCTGATCAAGATGTGCACCGCATGAGTTGCGGCGGCGAAGGATGCTGTCGCGAGCGCGGTAATGGCGTAGCCGGCGACTGCGAGCGGCTTGCGATGCTTCAGCTTGTCGGTGAAGTGGCCCGCGGCGAGTTTCGTGATGCTGGAGAGCCCGTCGGCGACGCCTTCGATGGCACCCAGCCACGCCGGGCCCGCGCCGATCGAGGCCAGAAACGCCGGCAGCACGGACGTCGCAATCTCGTGGCTCCAGTCGCTGAGAAGGCTTGTGAGGCCGACACCCAGGACGGTGCGATTGAGCCAGGTTTTCTGTTCGGGGAATTCCGCCACGGCCAGCAGGTCCTTGTAAGTCCCCGCCACTTTAGCTGAGCGAAGCAGGTTAGGCCATGGCCCCGGGATTATTTCTTAGCAGCGCGATAGAGGATCACGCGGACTTTTTCGAGCGTAATCAAGCCGCCTTCGACCATTTCGTCGAGGCGCGGGAGGATGCCGTCAATGCGCTCCTGCGATTCGACGATCTCCACGATGATGGGCAGGTCCTGCGAGAGGCGCAGAATCTTGTCCGTGTGGTAGATGCTCGACCCGCCGTAGCCGGCGACGCCGCGAAGGACAGTGGCCCCGGAAAAGCCCTCTTTCCGGAGCAGTTCGACGATGGCCTCGTGGAGTGGCTTGCCATGCCATTTGTCGGATTCGCCGGTATGGATGCGCATCAGCGTGCGCTCACCTTCGAATTTCTCGTGGGTCATGTGCGCTCCTAGAACCGATTCGCGAGGCGAATGCCCGCGACCGACAGCAGCAATCCGGCGAAGACGCTCGCTGCGACGTAGGTGGAGGCGTGCAGCCATTCGCCGTCTTCCAGCATCTTGGCCGTTTCCCAGCCGAAGCTCGAGAACGTCGTGTAGCCGCCGAAAAAACCGATGGCTATGGCGGCGCGCCAGTCCGGCGAAATGACCATGCGGTTGAGCGTGAGCTGCCCCACAAGGCCGATAAGGAAACAGCCGGAAAGGTTGATCAGAAGCGTGCCGTAGGGAAACGTAGTGCCGGAACGGACTTGAACGACGCCCTGCAATCCGTAGCGGGCCAGGGTGCCCAGCGCCCCGAAGATTGCAATCAACGCGATTCGCAAGTGTGCTCCGATCCGGCCTCCGCCGGCGCACAGAAGAAAAAAACTCCTGGCGCCTTGCGGCCCCGAAATGCCGGGGCAAGCAGCCAGGAGTCATCAGTTCCGGTGGTTTCCATCGGAACGGTTGTGGCGAACTCCATCGCCATTGAATGGAAGGAGCAGTGTAGCGTGCGAACCCGCGGCCCGCAAGCAGGAGTCGCAGGCCGCGCTTTGTGGGAAGCCCGCCGTTCAGTAATGGAAGCGGTAGCGGATCTCGCCAGTGAACTGCCGGGGATAGTTCCAGTGCGTGCCGCCAAAAGTGTTGGAGTTGTCGATGAGATGGCGTGAATTGCCGAGATTCTGCGCGGTAAAGCTCAGGCTGAAATGTTCGCCAAACGATTTGCCGAGCGAGAAATCGAAGGTGATGTGGCCGGGCAGATGCGACGGGCCGTCGCCGTCGAGGAAGCCGGAGCCATAGGCGAGATTTCCGGAGGCCCACGCCCGCCAGGGGAACTGAACGTGGAACCCCGTGCTGAGCGTGTCGCGCTGGTCGTGATCCAGAAAAAAGAATCCTGCGTCGGGTGGCGTAAAGGCGGTTAAGCCGCCCGTGATCCCGCCCGCAGCCTCGGTGAACTGACGTGAGAATGTGAGATAAGCCTGCACGCGGCCGGCGAGGCGCGGCGAGCGCGCGGTGACTTCCGTGCCGTGAATGCGAGCACGCTCGATAGTAAGCGGAAAAAAGATGTTGGAGTTGCCTAGGACGTCGTGATCGAAATAGTTGCGCGCGTGCGTCTGGAAATTCGAAACATCAAACGTCCAGCCGCGCAGCGGAATCGCCAGGCCGAATTCCCGCTGCTCGTCGGTCTCACCGCGGAGCGGCAGGAAAGCTAAGCCTTGGCCGAGCGCCAGTTCGAGGAGCGGCCCGGACACGGTGGAAAGCGGCGGCGCCTGATAGTAGCGGCCATAAAAAGCGCGCAAGACCCAGTGGAGCTTTGGAATACGCAGCGCGGCGCCGGCGCGTGGGCTGGTCTTGTCCTCCGTGATGCCGCCGGAAAAGTGCGTGTAGCGGATGCCGCCATTGAGTGTAAGCCAGTCGGTCAGGCGAAGTTGCTCTTCGGCGAACGCCGCGAAGAGATGTCCGCCGGGTTTTTCCGTGTGGAAGAGCGAGGTGCCGGACTCGTCGTTGGCGGCAAGACCAAAGCGCGCGTCATCCTGCTGCGCGAAGCCGTAGAGGCCGAGGCGTCCATTGTGCCGGCTCCGTGTAAAGGCCAGCGAGGTGATTCCGCCTTCGTAATGCGAGTCGCGGTGATCGGTCGGGATCGCCGGAGCGTCGCCGCCGTTGCCGTCGTAGGCGGCGTGGTTCCAGTGATAGAAAGGGGCCAGCGTGAAGAGGAGCCCCGGTTTGGAGGTGTGAATCCAGGAAAAATTGACGAAGGCATCGCGCTCCCGTTGGACGTCGCGGAAACCCGCGAGCTGCTGGTCCGCCGTGTTCGGGATCTGGAAATAGTCGGCGCGGGCGGCTGCGACGAAGCGAAGCTGGTCGTTCGCGGTGGCGTTGAAGATGAGTGAAGTGAATCCGCCGGCGCCGTTGTTCCTGTTATGGAGCGAGTCGGGCTCGGGTGGCATGAGGCCGGCATCGGAGCGGTTGGCGCTTATGCTGGTGTAGTAGGCGAAGCGGTCGGTGTGGTCGCCGATACTGATCTGGCTATCGGTCGAATGGTAGCTGCCGTAGGTGGCGGCGATCTCCATCTCGCGATTGCGCTCGAAGCCGGACCGCGGGATGACGTTGAAGACGCCGTAGGTGCGGTCGCCATATTCGGCGGAATAGCCGCCGCGCTGGATCTCGATCACGTCAATGTCTTTGGGGTCGAATTGCGCGCCGACATTCGACGCGATATTCGTGTTGGCGACGGGCACGCCGTCCACGAGCCAGGAAACCTGATGCCCGCCGCGGATGTGCAGTTGGTCATGGACCAGGGTCGCGCCGGGCGTGACATTGGCAATGAACGCAAGGCTGTTTGTGTGGGAAGCGCCCGGCATCGAGCGAAGTTCGTCACGGGTGAGTGTGGAAGAGGAAGTAGAGGAGCCCGGATCCACTGTGGAATCCGACTCGTTCACTTCCACGCGCTGCGTCAGGGTAGCGAGTTCCATCGGAAAATGCAGCAGCGGGGCGGCATCCGCGGCAACGCTCAGTGGCCGGTCGAAATCGCGGAAGCCGTCGCGGGCGATGTGAATCGCGTACTGACCTGCGGGCACAGCGTCGATTTGGAAGCGGCCCTCCGCGTCGGTGACAGCTTCTTTTTGCCAGTCGGAAAGGCTTGCCCGCAGCGTGATGCGCGCATTTTCGATAGGGTGGTGCTGGGCGTCATGAACGATGCCGCGAACGGTTCCAAAGATTCCCGCGTCGGCGGGCCAAGTGATACACAAACCCAGGGTCAGTACGCACAGGAGACGTCGCATGGAATTCATTTCTTCCTCAAAAAGGATGAGCGCGCGGCGTAGCGCCGTTGCGCGATGGTTGTGTTCTTACGCGAATCGAGACGCGTTGTCTGCGATCAGGCCGATGCGGATGCTCTTGGAGGGGGAAACAGAGGTTTGCAGGGTTGGACTATAGGTACCGGAGAGTGCGGGGCTATTGCGGGTTCGATTCGCCACGGCGCCGCCGTCCGGATTGGAATGGGAAGCACGAACGCCAGCGCATGAACGAGAGACTTCTCCGGGTTCTCGCAGCATTTGAGCGTACACGCAGAGAACGCTGGCGAACCGTGCCCGCAATCCGTGGAGGCCGGAGCGCTGCCGTGCTTAGAGCCGTGGTGGTGCTCCGGAATTGGACAGCGGTCGGAGGTGCAACAGGCCGCGAAACGCGCGGACAAGGCACCCGCGGCGAACGGAGCATGGAGCAGGACAACCGCCAGCAGGCAAAGGCCCGCGCGGAGAATCGTGCCTGATGCTGGATGCCTGCCCTTCACTCAGCTTTCTCCACAATCAAGCATCATACAATAGATACCAACTCCCGGCTTCGGGATTCATCGCCGAGTAGCGGCTCAATTTGGCCTCACCTTTTGTCAAGCCGACTTCTTGTCCCCAATCCACGGTGGCTCTTGAATGTCAGCTCCGGGCGAGTGGGCGAGAAGGGCATTTTCAGGCGGGATCGAGATTGATCTCTTGAACGTGCTCCTTCACTACTTGACTGCCGGTTCGCGGCGCTTCAGCTCTTCAAACCAGTTCAGGACGATGTTGATTTGCGTGGCGGCCTCCTGTTGCTCGCTGCGCTTGAGCATCAAGAAGCGCTGGCCATCGGGAGACACGTCGTAGTTGGGAGACGTTGCCGGGCTTGGCTCGTACTTCCCCTCAAAAAGCACCCGGGGCTTGCCCGCAGCCAAACCTGGCTGCGTAACAATGTCCACGGCCATCATCTTGGCGCCGCTGCGGTAGAACAGCTCCCGCCCGTTGGGGTTCCAGGCGGGCTCTGTGCCGCCTTCCGTCGAGATTTGCCACTTCCCGCCGGGCCCCGGATAAGGCTGCACGTAGATTTCATGGCGGCCGGATTCATTCGAGATATACGCCAGCCAGCGCCCGTCCGGGGAGAACCGTGGCACACTTTCGTCGAATGGCGTTCGCAGGAACGGCTGTGTCTTGAGGTCGGTGAGCCGCAGCACCCAGATGTCCCGTCCCGTGGTTGGATTGAGTTCAATGAAGGCCAGCAGTTGGCCGTCCGGGGACCAGGACATCGGAACTTGGGGGTACTCACTGGTTGTCATCAACCGCTCCAGCCCGCCACTGCCGTCGGCCAATTGCCAGAAAAGGTTTGGCGGCCCTTCCTTGCTTGATTGAAACGCTATCCGCTTGCCATCTGGTGACCAAACCGCGTTGTAGTTCAAATTCCTTTCAAATGTCAACCGGGTTAATGTCTCCCGCGAGAGATCATACAGCCAGACTTGCGTCTCGTGTTCCGTGATCCCCACGGCTACCCGCCGGCCGTCGGGGGAAAGCCGCGGGTACATGTAGGGGCGCACAGGGGCAGCCAAGGGCTGCTCCGTCCCGTTGCGATCGACCCACACCAGCCTGCGTTGGTCTGCCTGGTTGCCTCCCGAAACATAGACCAGTGATCCGGAGGCGGAAATGCTGTACTGGGCGGCTCCGCTGGTTGTAGATTGCAGAACGCCCTCCACCACCGGGACCGCCGTGCCCGTGACTTCCAGCCGCTGGGGATCGAACCGCACGGCCATCAGATTCCCCCCTCGCGCATAAACCAGGTGTCCGGAGGCCGCGTATCGGGGGTAGGTCGCCCCTTCGATCAGGTTCCGTCGTTCGCTCGTCTGGACGGCAACCTGCGCGTTGGTCCAATTAAAACTCGATCCGGCGGCAGCAAAGAGCACCGCCTTCCCGCCGGGCAAGAACTCCGGCCAGCGGTGGGCGATCTCCCCTTTCTCGAGATGGGTCAGCGGCTGCGTGCCACCGCCCTTGTCCGACACTTGCTGGAGAACTGAGATTGAGGCGGGCGAGAAGGTGATCATCCCCTGGCCGCCCCAACTGGCCCCACCAGGGGAGTCCGCATCGCCAAGAGTGAGCGTCGCTCCCCCGCTCACCGAGACCTTCTTCAGCTTTCCGCCCGCAAAAAACCCCACCCATTGGCTGTCGGGCGAAAAGAAGGGGCTGACAGCACCTTCCGTGCCGGGGATGGGACTGGCCTCCAGGCTATCCATCGGCCGCAAATAAAGCTGCTGTGTGCCGCCTTGGATGGCAACATACGCGAGATGAGTGCCGTCGGGTGAAAGAGCCACGGCGGGTTGCTCCAATCCGGCAAGCCGCTGACCGGCCGGCAGCGTAATCACAGTGCGGGTGATGGGCGATGACGGTGCGGGCTTCCGATTCCAAGAGGCCAGGCTCACGATTACCGCACCCAAGGCCAAGGCGCCCACGCTGAGCAGAAGCGCCCGGCGTCCGAGCCCGCCTTGCATTGCGCCAGACGGGAGAGACGTGGTTTGGGATCCGCCTTCGGCAATCCACTTCAGCTCAAGCTGTAGGTCGCGGGCTGTCTGCCAGCGCTCCTCCGGGTCCTTGGCAAGACAGCGGCAAATCGCGTGTTCGAGCGCCGGCGGAACCATCGGTCTTAAATTGCGGATGGGCGCGGGTTCCTTTTCGAGGATCGCCGAGGCCACGCTCATTTGGCTCTTTCCTGGAAACGCGCGCTGACCGGTGAGCATTTCGTAGAGCACCGCGCCGAAGGAGAAGAGATCGCTTCGCGCATCCACTTCCTCGCCTTCCACCTGCTCGGGCGACATGTACTGGAAAGTTCCGACGATCGCGCCCTGCTCGGTCACCGGTGATTGCTTCGTTGCAGCGGTGAGCGTCGCGCCCGCCGCGAACGGCACCGCAGCTTTCGCCAGTCCGAAGTCCAGCAGTTTTGTGCCCGACGCCGTCAGCATGATATTGCCGGGCTTGAGATCGCGGTGGATCACGCCGTGGCGATGCGCTTTGTCCAGCGCTTCGGCGACTTGCATGCCGAATTTGAGAGCTTGTTCGAGCGGGAGAGATCCTTTTTCGAGACGTTTGGATAGCGTCTCGCCCTCGAGGCACTCCATCACCAGATAGTCGATCCCGTCCTGATGCCCGACGTCGTGCACTACACAAATGTGCGGGTGATTCAGGTTGGAAATGGTTTTCGCTTCGCGCTCAAAGCGCTGCTTGTGAATAGGGTCGGACGAAAGATGCGCCGGAAGAATCTTGATCGCTACGGTGCGTTGGAGCCGCGTATCCAGCGCGCGGTACACCTCGCCCATCCCTCCCGCGCCCAACGCGCCGGTGATTTCGTAGGGCCCGAGGCGAGTGCCTGAGGTCAGTGCCATTGGGGGCCGATTATACCCCACGAGATAGAGACGCTTCCGCTACTCAAGCTGGATAGAGCCCGACAAATGCCCTTCTCGGAAAATAGCATAAGCGCTGCGTGTGACCCTTGCTCTCGGCTGAACTTGTCCCGCCACCCATCGCCGCGGCACCCGGTTTGCGCAGGCGCTTGACTCGCCGCGGCTGGCATCGCACACTTTCGCCATGCCAGAAACCTTTCTTACTTTTGATTTTGGTTCGAACGAAGAAGCCGTGCAGCAGGCGCGGCACAAGCTCGATGGCTGGAAGCAGGCATTCCGCCTGGACAAGAAACTGCTCTTCCAATTTGACCGTGGCGAGGGCTCTGCGGAATTGCCGCGGGAGAATTCCGAAACAAAGGGTAAGCCGAAGAAAAAAGAGGAAGGCGCCTCGGCTGACGGCGGCCCGGTCAAGCTCATCGTGCGGCTGTACTTTTCCGAGCACGAAAAGCTCTCCGGGCAGCGCTGGGTCCAGCGAATCCCTCTGGAGGTCCCGTTCAAGGGGGCTTCGCCGCGGGTGGTGCCGCCCGGGGATTCGGAGTTCGCGGCCACCCAGGAGCGATTCGACAATCTGGAACAAGGTTCTCGCCGGGGTCGTGCCGCGCGCCCGGATTCGGTATAATAGGGCTTCCGCAGAAGAGAACTCTGGGTCCCGCAGTAACGCTCTACCACGAGGTTCGAACGAATGGCGGTACAGACGCGCGCCAAGCCGGCCAAGCTGGACGCGGCGAACTTTCAGGGATTGGACCGCGACACCCTCATCCGCATTTACCGCACCATGTATCTTTCCCGGCGTCTGGACGACCGCGAGATCCAGCTCAAGCGGCAGAACAAGATCTTCTTTCAGATTTCGAGCGCGGGGCATGAAGCCGTTACCGCCGCAATGGGTTTGCTCCTTCGTCCCGGTGTGGACTGGGTCTATCCCTATTACCGCGACCGCGCGCTTTGCCTGATGCTGGGCGTGACCCCGCTCGAGATGTTGATGCAGGCAGTCGGCGCGAAAGACGATCCCGCCTCGGGTGGGCGGCAGATGCCGTCGCACTGGGGCCATCCAAATTGGAACATCGTCAGCAAATCGTCCTGTACCGGGACGCAGTTTCTGCAGGCGGCGGGCGCGGCCGAAGCTACGCTCCACTACCATGAATTTCCACGGGCCCTGGCGCAGGCCAAGGCCGCGCCGATGGGCGAGCGCGTGCGCCATGACGCGAAAGAGATCGTGTACGTCTCGGCCGGCGAAGGCGCGACGAGCGAGGGCGAGTTCTTCGAATCCCTCAACGCCGCCTGCATGAAGAAGCTGCCGCTTCTCTACCTCATCGAAGACAACGGCTACGCGATTTCCGTGCCCGTTGAAGCACAGACCGCGGGCGGGAGCATCTCGAGGCTCGTGAGCGGTTTCCCGGGGTTGCATATCGTGGAATGCGACGGGACGGATCCGCTCGTGAGCTACGCCGCGTGCAAGGAAGCCGTGGAGTACTGCCGCGAGCGGCGTGGGCCGGCGCTGGTGCACGCGCGGGTGACGCGGCCCTATTCCCACTCTCTTTCCGACGACGAAAAGCTCTACAAGACCGCAGCCGAACGGGATGAAGAAGCGCATCGCGATCCCGTCACAAGATTCGGCCTGTTCCTGGTCCGTGAAAATGTGCTGGAGGCGAAGGAGGTCGAAGCCATCGAGGCGGACGTGGACCGCGAACTTCGCGAGGCGGCCGATCGGGCGCTCGTGTCGGAGCTGCCGGCGCCCGGGACGTACCGCATGCACGTCTATTCGCCCGACGTGGACCCGGCCTCGCAGGCCTTCGCGGCCGAGCCGCGCCTGCAGGGTCCGGCCAAGACCATGGTCGAAATGGTCGCCGCGACGCTCGCGGACGAAATGGCGCGCGACGAGCGCATCGTCGTTTTCGGCGAGGATGTCGCCGATTGCAGCCGCGAGGAGAATCTCAAGGAACTCAATGGCAAGGGCGGAGTCTTCAAGGCCACCGCAGGGTTGCAAAAGAAGTACGGCCGCGCGCGCGTGTTCAATTCGCCCCTCGCCGAAGCTGGCATTGTGGGCCGCGCCATCGGCATGGCCACGCGCGGGCTCAAGCCCGTACCCGAAATCCAGTTCTTCGACTACATCTGGCCGGCCATGATGCAGATTCGCGACGAGCTCTGCCTGACGCGCTGGCGGTCCGGGGGCGGGTTCAAGTCCCCGGTGGTAATCCGCGTGCCGATCGGGGGTTACCTGACCGGCGGCGCCATCTATCACAGCCAGTGCGGCGAGGTTCTCTTTACGCACAACCCGGGACTCCGCGTGGTGATGCCCTCGACGGCGCTGGACGTTTGTGGCCTCCTGCGCACGGCCATCCGCTGCGACGACCCGGTTTTGTTCCTCGAGCACAAGCACCTCTACCGCCAGCCCTATAACCGGTCCGAGTATCCCGGGCCGGACTTCACCATCCCTTTTGGCAAGGCGCGCGTGGTGAAGGAGGGCACAGCGGCCACGATTGTCACCTACGGTGCCCTGGTGCACCGCGCGGAGGTGGCGGCAGCGCAGCTCGATCGCGAGGGGATTTCCCTGGAAATCCTGGACCTGCGCACGCTCTCGCCGTATGACTGGGAGGCCATCGCTTCGTCGGTGCGAAAGACCAGCCGGGTGATCGTGGCCTACGAGGACATGCTCTCCTGGGGCTATGGCGCGGAGATTGCCGCCCGCATTGCGGACGAGCTCTTCGAAAACCTGGACGCGCCTGTACGGCGCGTGGCGGCCAAGGATACCTTCTGCGCCTATCAGCCGAAGCAAGAAGACGAAATCCTGCCCCAAACCGAGGATATCGTTGCAGCGGTGAAGGAACTGGTTCAGTATTAGGCCCGCGTGGGGGGAAGGAAACTTTTTGCGTGCCGCAAACGTATCTCTGTGTGACGGTGGACGTGTGGAGGTAGAGCGATGGCCTGTGTAAATTGCCAGAAAGACATCGTACCGGAGTCGAGATTCTGCTATCACTGCGGGGCCAAGCAGCCGGAGCCGGCTGCAGGGGCCGTGCCTCCGCAGGTCAAAAAACGCCTCATGCGCTCCGTGCGCGACAGGAAAATCGCCGGAGTCTGCGCCGGGCTGGCCGACTTTTTCGAAATGGACGTGACGATTATTCGGATCGCGTGGCTGCTGGCCCTTCTCCTCGGCGGCACGGGGCTGCTCGCTTACATCATTTGCTGGATTGCCATCCCGCAGGCGCCGGCCGGCTACGTCTCTCCCTCAGGCGTCGCCGCTTCATAAACTGTAGAGCCGGACGGAACCTGTCCCGGCTTTGCTGGGTGCCCGGCATCTGACGATTCCACGAAGAATCGTCATCCCGAGCGTAGCCGAGGGGTCTCTCTTCACGATTCCACGAAGAATCGTCATCCCGAGCGTAGCCGAGGGGTCTCTCTTCACGATTCCACGAAGAATCGTCATCCCGCCTGCCCGCCGCATTCTGGCGGGCAGGGAATCGCTCCTGAGATACACTCCATGTAGAGGCCGGGCTTCAGCC
>JBGQHF010000082.1:0-15861 GCA_041497835.1 Terriglobia bacterium | reverse complement strand
CGGAAGGGCGCGATGCGCACGCTCGAATCCGGGGTAACAACGGTGCGCGACCTCGGCGCGGACCAGTACATGGACATCGCCATGCGCGATCTCATCAATCGCGGCGAGATGACCGGCCCGCGCATGTTTGTCTGCGGCTACGGGCTGTACATCACGGCGACGCCCTTCCACAAGGAAGGGACGCCGCCGGCAGGAGGAATCGCCGATGGCGTGCCGGAGGTCCTGAAAGCAGTACGGCAGCAGATTGCGGCGGGTGCCGATGTGATCAAATTGTATGGCTCGACGGGCACCGACGACGACGTGACGGGCTTTGAGACCTACACCTACGAAGAGATGAAGGCCGCCGTGGAGATGTCTCACCAGTTCGGGAAAAAGATCGCCATTCACTCCTATGGTCCGGAGGGAGCGCGCGATGCCGTGCGCGCGGGAACAGATTCGCTGGAGCATGCCACGGACATGGACGATGCGACCATCCTGGAGATGGCCCGGCGCGGAACGTTTTACGTACCGACCATCGACCACAACCGCTATTACCTCGACAACGGCGACAAGATCGGCTACGCACCGGGATACAAGGAGCGCCTGCAGGCGTTTATCCCCAGAAACCTCGAAACGGCGCGGCGCGCGTTCAAGGCAGGTGTGAAATTCGCGATGGGTTCGGACGCGATTTACACGATGTTTGGAGAAAATACGCGCGAACTAGGCTGGTTTGTGAAGGCGGGAATGACACCGGGAGAGGCGCTGAAGATCGCGACGACAAACGGCGCCGCGCTGCTGGGCAAGGAAAAGGACCTGGGCGCCGTAGCGCCCGGGTATTTTGCGGATCTGGTGGCTGTGGAGGGAGATCCTTTGGCAGACATTGGCGTCGTGCTGAATCACGTGCGCTGGGTGATGAAGGGCGGCGCGGTGGTTGTGGATAAGACGAAGGGTGGAAGCGTCCACTAGCGTCGTTCGAACTTGATGCGTCGACAAGTTCGTCAAATCAGACGAAGATCGCCACGGACGGACGGCTCAGTTGACCTGCGATAAGTTGGAACCGCCGTAGGTTAGGGAGTCCCGGCAGGTCTCGGAATCAGGCGGATTAACCCTGTAGTGGTTACCAGACCGCGAAACGGTGATGCATATCACTACAAAATGTGCCGGGGGTCACAGACACTTGGCAGGTTTGCGCGTGAACTAGGGTCGGCAGGACTGTACACCGACATGGCCAAGCGCTTATGGATTGCCCCACGCCACGACGAGGGCATGACGCCGCTTGGAAGCGGCCTGCGTGCCCCCTACGGCCTCGAAATCATTGAAAACTGCCTCGCCTGCCCGCACCGGGAAGACCGGCTCTTTTGCAACCTCCCTGCGGCGGTTTTGCAGCGGCTTGCGGAGATCACGTCCCCCGCGTCCTACCCAAAGGGCGCAACACTCTTCGTCGAAGGACAAGAACCGCGGGGAGTGTTCATCATTTGCAGCGGAGGCGTGAAGCTCTCAACTTCTTCCTCGGATGGCAGAACCCTGATCCTGAGGATCGCCGACGCAGGGGAAGTGCTCGGCTTGCGGCAGCCCTCTCCGGTAAACCGTACCAGGCCAGCGCGAAACTGGTCGAAGCCTCGCAGGTGAACTTCATCGGCAGGGAAACTTTCATCGAGTTTCTCAGCCAGCACGGAGAAGCCGCGTTTCGCGTGGCGCAGCAACTGGGTGAAGACTATCACTACGCAGTTTCCGAAATACGCACCATCGGGCTCACTCATTCCGCCGGCGAGAAGCTGGCTCGCTTCCTTCTGGATTTGTCGGCGGGTCAGGACCCCGGTACGGGAAAAGTGGAGCTGACGCTGACCCTCACGCACGAAGAAATCGCGCAGGTTATCGGTTCTTCACGCGAAACGGTCACTCGGGAATTTGCGCACTTCAAAAAGAGACAGCTTTTGCAAGTCGACGGGTCCACGCTCATCATCAAGAACAGAGAAGGCCTCACGAAACTCGTAAGCGCCTATAAGCCGTCGGGAACCGCTCTCCGCAGCACGTAGGGGAAGCCGCCTGGACCCTGCGATAGCCCCTAATTTGACGCGGCTTCGAACCGTCTGTAGAATTTTGTTTTCCACATGGTGCCCGGCCGCGTTCGCGCCCGCAGAGGAAAGAATTCGAGGCGCCGCATCCCAGGAGGAAACATGGCTACGGCAGTAGCGCCCAAAGTTCATAAGAATTTCATCAACGGGGAGTGGGTGGAAGCAAGGGGAGGGAAGGCGTATGAAAACCGCAACCCCGCGAACTCCGAAGAACTCGTGGGGATGTTTGTCTCTTCGACGGAAGAAGAAGTCCAACAGGCGGTGGACGCAGCCAAGGAAGCGTACAAGAACTGGCGGCTCGTGCCGGCGCCCAAGCGCGCAGAAATCCTATTCCGCGCGGCCGAGCTGCTGGTACAGCGCAAGGAGCAATTCTCGAAGGACATGACGCGGGAGATGGGCAAGGTCCTGGCGGAGACGCGAGGGGACGTGCAGGAAGCCATTGACATGACGTATTACATGGCCGGAGAGGGGAGGCGGCTGTTTGGACAGACGACGCCGTCCGAGCTGCCCAATAAATTTGCCATGAGCGTGCGGCAGTCCATCGGGGTCTGCGGAATGATCACGCCGTGGAATTTCCCGATGGCCATACCGTCGTGGAAGATGATGCCCGCGCTGATCAGCGGGAACACGGTGGTGATCAAGCCGGCGCAGGATACGCCGCTCTCGGTGTACAACCTGCTGCAGACGCTGACCGAGGCGGGCGCTCCGCGGGGGGTGGTGAACCTGGTGAGCGGCAGCGGATCCAAAGTGGGTGCGGCGCTGACGGGGCACCCCGACGTGCCGGTAATCAGCTTCACGGGCTCGACGGATGTAGGGCGAGTGATTTCGCAGGCGTGCGCGCCGAGGTTCAAGCACTGCAGCTTGGAGATGGGCGGGAAGAACATCATCCTCGTGATGGACGACGCGAACCTCGACCTCGCGGTGGACGGGGCGATCTGGGGCGGGTTCGGCACGACAGGACAGCGGTGCACGGCGGCGAGCCGGATCGCCGTGCACAAGGACGTGTACAAGGAATTTTTGGAACGCTTCGTCGAACGAGCGAAAGCGCTGCGCGTCGGCAACGGGCTGGATACGAGTACGGACATGGGCCCGTGCATCAACGAGCAGCAGCTCAAGACGGTGATGGAGTACGTGGAGATCGGAAAGAATGAAGGAGCGAGATTGCTGGCGGGAGGGACACGCCTCGAGGGAGGCACGTACACCAAAGGTTGGTTCCACGCGCCGACGGTCTTCGGCGATTGCAGCCCAAAGATGCGCATCGCGCAGGAAGAGATTTTTGGGCCCGTGGTTACCGTGATTCCCATCGCCAGCCTCGAGGAAGCTCTGGACGTTGCCAACGGCGTAGTGTATGGACTGTCGGCGTCCATCTACACGCGCAACGTGAACCGGGCTTTCACGGCGGCGCGGGATCTCTATACCGGCATCGTGTACGTCAACGCTCCGACGATCGGCGCCGAGACGCATCTGCCGTTTGGGGGAACGAAGCAGACCGGCAACGGCCACCGCGAGGCCGCGATCGCCGCGATTGATTTCTTCACCGAATGGAAGACGATCTACATCGACTATTCGGACCGTCTGCAGCGGGCGCAAATCGACAATAACTGAGTACTCCCAGGAAACCCGCGTTGACGCGGCCCGGCGCGCTTCCTACAATGAAGCTAGCAGTCACGAACGACTGCTAGCCATGCGCAATCCAGCACTCCACGAACGGCGGAATCAGCAGATTCTGGCGGATATCGTCCGGACGTACATTGAAACGGGCGATCCCGTCTCCTCGCGCGCCATCTCCAGACGCTTCGAAGAGTCGCTGAGCACGGCTACGATTCGCAACGTCATGGCGGATCTGGAGGATGCCGGGCTGCTCTACCAGCCGCATCCCTCGGCCGGGAGGGTGCCCACGGCAGCGGCATACCGGTTTTTTGCGCAGGAGATTGCCTCGCAGGCAAAGTTAAGCGTTGAGGATGGGGAGTGGATCCGCCGCGAATTTGCGGGCGCCGAGAGCGCGACGGAGATTACCGAACGCGCCGGACACGTCCTGGCGGAAGTCTCGAAAGGGATCGGGATCATCATCTCACCGCCGCTGGGAAAGACCGTCCTGGAGCATGCGCGGATGTGGCTTCTTCCGGATGGGCGCGTGGTGGTCGTGCTGATCTCTTCCAGTGGAATTACCCGGGACAAGATCCTCCGGACGCAGCGATTGTTCAGCCAGCCGGAACTGGACGAAACGGCGGCCTTTCTCAACCAGCACTATTCCGGGTGGACGCTCGAAGCGATTCGCACCGACCTGTTGCTGAAACTTGCCAACGAGCGCGAGCGGTATGAGGGCATCGTGCGCAACGCCCTGACGCTCTGCGATCCGGCCATGCTCGGCGACGACGCGGCTCGCCAGGTGCACGTCGAAGGCGCCGCGCAGATGCTTTCCGCGCAGGAGTTCGCGGATCAGGCCCCGTTGCGCGAACTCCTGTCGGCGATCGAGGAAAAGCATCGCCTGATCAGCGTTCTCAATGCGTGCATCGAGACGCCGGAGCCGGTCTACGTGCAAATCGGAGTCAAGGAGATTTCGCAGGGGGGAGAGAACCTGGCGCTCATCAGCGCGCCCTACTTGCGGAACGATGAGGTGCAGGGCTCGCTCGGCGTGCTCGGACCGACGCGCATGCATTATGAGCGGGCCATGACGGCGGTCGCCTATGTGGCGCAGCTTTTCAGCGAAGCCCTCAGCAAGTCTTGAGAGAGAACCAGGAGCAACCCGACCGTGCAGCAGAAAGACAACAGGACGAATGTCGAAAACGAGACAGCCGGGGATCCCGAGCAAGGCACGGAGGCGAAAGCCGTCGCCGACGATTCGGCGCGAATCGACGCCGATGTATCAAAGCTCGCCACGGACCTCGAGGAGCTTCGCCAGATGCTCGTCCGGAGGCAGGCCGATTTCGACAACTACCGCAAGCGCATCGAGAAGGAGAGATCGGACGATTCGCGGCGCGCGACCGCGCGGGTCATCGAGGGCATGATTCCGATTCTCGACGGTTTCGAGCATGCCCTTGCCGCACACAAAGAGCCGGCCTACGAGGTGTACCGCAAGGGGTTTGCGCTGATCTTCAAACAGTTGCTCGAAAACCTCGGCAAGCTGGGAGCCGAGCGCATCGATCCGGCCGGCGCGGCTTTTGATCCTCATTTCCATCAAGCGGTGGACCGCGTGGAAACGGGGGAGCATCCGGACGGCACCATTCTCCAGGTATTTCAGCCGGGCTATGTGTTTCATGGGCGAGTTTTGCGGCCCGCGCTGGTGCGGGTAGCCGTTCATTCGGACGCCGCATCCAAAAGGCACACAAACTAGGGAGAGATCCGAAAAACACTATGGCTAGGGGATCGCAACGGGATTTTTACGAAGTTCTGGGAGTGACGCGGACGGCGGCGGTGGATGACATCAAGGCGTCCTACCGGAAGGCCGCGCTGAAGTGGCATCCGGACCGCAACCCGGAGAACAAACAGCAGGCCGAAGAGCGTTTCCGCGAAGCGACGGAGGCCTACAGCGTCCTGAGCGATGCGCGCAAGCGGGAACTCTACGACCGCTATGGGCACGCGGGCCTTTCGGGCGCCGGCATGGAGTCCGATTTCAATAGCACGATTTTTCAGGACTTTCACGACATTTTCGGCGACTTTTTCGGCTTCGAGGATTTCTTCTCAGGCGGACGCCGCGGCCGCAGCCGGGTCCAGCGGGGCGCGGACCTGCGTTACGACATGGCCCTGACGTTTGAAGAAGCGACCGCGGGTGTGGCAACGAAAATCAAAGTGCCCCGGCAGGAGTTCTGCGGGAGTTGCAATGGCACCGGCGCGAAGGCTGGTACCGGTGTGATCGCCTGCCAGACCTGCGCGGGGCGGGGCCAGGTGGTTTCGCAGCAGGGTATGTTCATGATTTCGCGAACCTGCCCCGCATGCCGCGGCGCGGGACAGATCGTGCGCGAACGCTGCGCTGATTGCCGCGGGCAGGGACGCGTCGAGCGCGAGCAGACCATCGAGCTGCGCGTGCCCCCCGGAGTGGACACGGGCACACGGCTGCGTGTCGCCGGAGAAGGCGAGCCCGGGCCGAACGGCGGTCCCGCGGGCGATTTGTACGTTGTGCTCGAAGTGAAAGAGCACAATTTCTTCGAACGGCGAGGGGCGGACCTCTATTGCACGATTCCCATCAGCTTTGCCCAGGCGGCTCTCGGGACCGAAGTCCTCGTTCCCGGGCTGAACGCGGAAGAGAAACTCAAAATTCCGGAGGGGACGCAGAGCGGCACGGTATTTCGTCTCCGTGGCAAGGGTTTGCCGGATCCGCACGGAGGGGGACGTGGCGATCTCTATTACCACGTGCGCGTGCTGATACCCTCGAAACTTACACGCGAGCAGCGCAAAGTGATGGAACAGCTGGGTGCCACGCTCAAAGTCGAAAACAAGCCTGCCGAGCGCAATTCTTCGCTCTTCGACAAGATGAAAGATATCTTCGGATAGTTTCGCGGGAAGCAGGCGGCGACGCAAGAAGCCGGCCGCTGCGCCTTCCTGCTGTACAATCAACGCGTGCGCAGGCGATTCTTCGTTGATGAGTTTCTAGCGGGAAGATGTGTTGTCGAAGGACTCACGGCACACCACCTTGGGAGAGTGCTCCGGGCACAACCCGGACAGTTCTACGAGCTGAGCGACGGCCAGCACCTGTGGGTCGGCCGCGTGGAGAAAGTCGCCCGGGACCGAGTCGATTTTGTCTTGGTGGAAGAACTGCCTGCTGTGCAATTACCGCTTCGTTTGACGCTCCTTCTCGCCATCGTAAAGTTTGACGCTTTCGAGTGGGCGCTGGAGAAGGCGACGGAATTGGGCGTGAGCTCAATCGTGCCTCTGGCGGCGGCAAGGAGCGAGAGAGCGCTCACAGCAGCGGCCCCCAAGCGTGCAGAGCGCTGGAAGAAAATTCTTCTTGAAGCCTCGGAGCAGTCGCGCCGCCTGCGGCCGCCCTCCCTGGAATCTCTCGATGGCCCACACGCAGCCTTCGCCGGGCGAAGAGAAGCCCTGCGTCTGCTGCTTTCGGAACGGCCGGAGGCGCTATCACTCCGCAGCGTTTTCTCTGGTTCAAGGGCAGTGGATGCCGTCTTCGCGATTGGCCCGGAGGGAGGCTGGACAGACGATGAGCTTGCCGCAGCCCAAAGGAGCGGTTTTTCGCAGGTCTCGCTGGGGAGCCTGATCCTTCGAACGGAAACGGCCGTTGTGGCCGGTCTTGCCGCGCTCAACTATGCGCTTGGAGAGTAGAGACCTCTGTTCTAGGATAACGTCCATGCGCCGCGGTATCTTCGCCCTGATCCCGTTCCTGTTCTTCCCGGCCTCTTCTTTCGCGCAGGATCGTCCCCTGCAAACTGTGGATGCCGAGACCGTGGCCCCCGGAACGCTGAGGGCCGAGATCGGCTTCGACTTCCTTCAGGACGTAGATTTTCCACTCTCGGGCCTCAATGGAGATCTCACTTCGGCCGGGGTGATCAACGTCCGCATGGGCATCGGAAAGATCGTGGAAATTCAGCTCGAAGGCGCAATCCAGAATTTTCTGGACATCAAATCGCGAGGAACATCCTTTGTGCCCGCGCTGCAACTCACGGGCACGAATTCGACCCGCGACACGGGAGATTTCTCGCTCTCCACGAAAATCCGCATCCTGCCGGAGAGCGGAAAGCGGCCCAGCCTGGCGTTCCAATTCGGCTTCATCATGCCGAATTCGAACCAGGAGCGCGGCATCGGAACGAACACGACCAACGTTTTTGCTCTGGTGGCGCTGGAGAAACACCTAAAAGGCGGGAAGCTGTTCGGGAACCTGGGGGTCGAGATCCTGCAATCGCCGAACGCCCTCTTCACACAGAATGATGTCCTGCTCTATGGAGGAGCGTTCAGCGTTCCCTTGGGTCGGAGAGTGCATGTCGTCGGGGAGGTTGCCGGGCGCCATTCTTCCCGAAAAGTCAGTGCCGCACTCGTCGGCACGGAGAGCCGGTCGCAGGCGCGTTTCGGCCTGCAAATCTTTGCCGGCGGCTTCACGTGGGATTTCGCGGGGATCGCCGGCCTTCAGGCACACGACGCCAAGAGCGGCTTCACCTTCGGTCTTAGCAAGGACATCAAGCTCTTCGACTACGACCGCATCCGCTGATTTCCCGCCGCATTCTTTCCGGTGTCAACGGCCCTCATTCCTCGGGAGAAACCGATAGCGCAGGATCGTCCAGATGATTTGCATGCCCGCCAGGATGCCCATGCGGAAGTTTGCGGAGATTTTGGAGACTCCTGCGACGCGGGGGCGGTAGTTCACCGGCACTTCGAGTGTACGCAGTTTTTTGCGGCGCGCCTTGATCTGCATTTCAATCGTCCATCCGAAATTTGCGTCGTTCATGCGCAGCGCATCCAGGGAAGCGCGGCGAATGGCGCGGAACGGCCCGAGGTCGGTATAGCGTGCGCCAAAGAAAATTCGCAGCAGCGCCGTGGCGAGGCGGTTGCCGTATTTCTGCTGCGGAGTGAAAGCGCCTGGCCCCTGTTCGCGCAGGGTGCGTGAGCCGAGCACGAAGTCGGCTTCGGCGCGAAAAATTGGGGAGAGGAGTGCGGGGAGATCGTTCAAGTCGTCACTTCCGTCGGCGTCGAGAAAGACGACGAGGTCCACCTCAGGAGGCAAATGGGCTATCCCGGCGAGGCAGGCCCGGCCATATCCACGCCGCGGCTCGGAAATGACCCGCGCACCATGTGCCGCCGCAACCGATGCCGTGGCATCGCTGGAACCGTTGTCCACCACAAGAATTACCGCGGAAAGGCTCATCTCGGTGAGCTTTGCGCGCAAGTCTTCCAGGACGCGCGGGATGGCTTTTTCTTCGTTGAGCGCCGGGAGAATGAAGGCAACGGACGCGGGCATTGGGAGAATCGTAAGGGAGAGTCCGGGAATTGTCGAGCCGACAAAGTCCGCGCGCGCAGGGTGGCGCGAGTTGCGGCAGCCATGTTATAAGTACAAGAGACACGCTGAGGATGATGAACGGAGACGAAGCCAATTTGACCGCCCCGCCGTCGCCAGAATCGCCGGCGGCAAACTCATCGAGACCTTCTTTCCGCCACGAAATTCGCGCCTGGACGCGCGATCTGCTTCTGGCGATCGGCATCGCCCTGATTATCATCGTTTTCCTGTACCAGCCCGTAAAGGTGGAAGGCACGAGCATGGCGCCGCTTCTCTCCGACCAGGAGCGGATCTTCATCAATAAATTCGTTTACCGCTTTGAACCCATCCAGCGGGGCGACGTGGTCGTTTTCTGGTACCCCTTGGACCGGTCGAAGTCGTTCATCAAGCGCGTGGTTGGCTTGCCGGGAGAGACGGTAGAAATCCGCCAGGGCCGCGTTTCCGTGAACGGCCGGACGATTCCGGAGCCTTACGTGCCTTCCCAGTTCGCCGATTTCAGCGACTTCGGCCCGATCCGCGTGCCCGGCGATTCCTATTTCGTGATGGGCGATCATCGCATCAGCTCGAACGATTCGCGGGTCTTCGGACCGGTTGCGAACCGCTTCATTTATGGCCGCGCGGTGTTTGCGTACTGGCCGTTTGAACAATTCGGAACACTTTCCTATACGAATGCGCAGGAAAAATGATCTTCGAAGGAGAGAACACTGACCGAGGTTCTGCACCGACCCGCAATTCTTGCGCTGGAAGACGGGCGCGTCTTTAACGGCCGCGCGGCGGGCGCGATCACGCGCCGCGGCGGCGAAGTCGTTTTCAATACCAGCCTCACGGGATATCAGGAAGTATTCACCGATCCGAGCTATGCGGGGCAGATCATCTGCCTGACCTATCCGCACATCGGCAACGTCGGCGCGAATCTGGATGACGAGGAATCGCCCAAGCCGTGCATCGAAGCGCTCATCGTGCGCGAGTTTTCACAGATTTCTTCCAACTGGCGCAGCGCGGAGACGGCACAACTCTACCTGAACCGCCACAAAATCCCCGCGATCTGGGACGTGGATACCCGCGCCCTGGTGCGGCACATCCGCACAGTCGGGGCTCTCCGGGGCATCGTCTCCACCGACGGGACTCCGGCCGAGCAGTGCACCTTCGAAGCCAAGCAAGTCCCCGCCATGGCTGGCCAGGAACTGGCCAGCCGCGTCACGTGCCGCGAATCCTACGCCTGGGGCAAGGGATCGATTGATCTGGCAACCTCTCCCTGGTCGGAACAGATGGGCGAGTCGGGTGATGAGTCCGGGACGCGGCGGTTCCGGGTTGCGGCCTACGACTTCGGCATCAAGCAAAACATTTTGCGCCTGCTGGTGGACCATCACTGCGAGGTGAAAGTTGTCCCCGCGCAGACGGCAGCGGAAGACGTACTCGCGCTCAAGCCCGACGGTGTGTTTCTTTCGAACGGCCCGGGCGATCCCGAGCCGATCCAATATGCGGTGGAGAACATCCGCAAGCTGATTGGCCGCGTGCCGGTCTTTGGGATCTGCCTCGGCCATCAGCTATGCGGGCTGGCTCTCGGCGGAAAAACTTTCAAGCTGAAGTTCGGGCATCACGGCTCGAATCATCCAGTGAAGAACCTGCTCACGAACCAGGTAGAGATCACCGCGCAGAACCACGGTTTTTGTGTGGACCCGGATTCGCTGCCATCGCGCGTCGTGGAAATCACGCACGTCAACTTGAACGACCAAACGAACGAAGGCATGCGGCACCGTTCGGAGCCTCTCTTCAGCGTGCAGTATCATCCCGAGGCATCGCCGGGGCCGCACGACTCCCACTATCTCTTCACGCAGTTCCTGGATCTCATGAAGGAATTTCAACAGCCCGGCAGTTCGCGGCGGTGAGGGAAGCGCCTAAAACCTTTCTATGCCCAAACGGAAAGACATCAAAAAGATTCTGATCATCGGTTCGGGACCGATCATCATCGGCCAGGCGTGCGAGTTCGACTATTCGGGCACGCAAGCGTGCAAGGCGCTGCGTGCTGAAGGGTACAAGGTTGTTCTCGTCAATTCGAATCCGGCGACGATCATGACCGACCCCGAGCTGGCGACGCGCACTTACATCGAGCCGCTCACAAAGGAATACCTCGAAGAGATCATCGTGCGCGAGCGCCCGGACGCCATCCTGCCGACCGTGGGTGGCCAGACCGGGCTGAACCTCGCCGTCGAGCTGGCCGAAAGCGGAATTCTCGAGAAGTACAAAGTGCAGATGATCGGAGCTTCGCTCCGCTCCATCAAAGTCGCCGAAGACCGCCTGTGGTTCAAGGACGCCTGCCGCAAGATCGGGCTCGACGTCCCGGCCTCAGCGCTCGTGAACAACGCGCAGGACGCGCTGCGGCTTTGCGAACAGCTCGGGTTCCCCCTGGTGATTCGTCCGTCGTTCACACTGGGTGGAACGGGCGGATCCATCGCCTACAACCGGGAAGAATTTGCCGAAGCCATCGCACACGCCCTGGACGTGAGTCCCGTGCACGAGGCGCTGGTGGAAGAATCTGTTCTGGGGTGGAAAGAGTTCGAGCTCGAGGTGATGCGCGATTTTCGGGACAATTTCGTGGTGATCTGCTCGATAGAGAATTTCGACCCCATGGGCGTGCACACCGGCGATTCCATCACCGTGGCCCCCGCGCAGACACTGACCGACAAGGAATATCAGCGCATGCGCGATGCCGCGGCCGCCATCATCCGTGAAGTGGGTGTGGAGACAGGCGGCTCGAACATCCAGTTCGCCATCCATCCGGAAACCGGCCGGATGGTGGTCATCGAAATGAACCCGCGCGACTCGCGCAGTTCGGCCCTGGCGAGCAAGGCAACGGGCTTCCCCATTGCAAAGATTGCCGCGCGCCTTGCGGTCGGCATGACCCTGGATGAGATCCCGAACGACATCACGAAGAAAACACCGGCCTGCTTTGAGCCGACGATCGACTACGTCGTCGTCAAAATCCCGAAGTGGCAGTTCGAGAAGTTCCCCGGCGCGGATTCCACCCTCGGCACGCAGATGAAGTCGGTCGGCGAGGTGATGGCGATCGGAAGAACATTCAAGGAAGCGTTGCAAAAGGGAATCCGTTCGCTCGAGCCGAGCACCCCCTGGCGGGCGCCGGCGGAAGCTCCCGATTCGCTGCTCCGCGAAAAACTGGCAACGCCGCGGCCGGACCGCATCCACTGGCTGCTGGTCGCGCTGGAGCGCGGGCTACCCGTGAGCGAAGTGCTCGAGCTGACCAAAATTGACCCCTGGTTTATCCACCAGCTCGAGGAAATTGTCGCCATGAACCGCAGGGCCGCCGCCGTCACGGTAGAGACGGCCTCGCGGGAGTTGCTGCGCGAAGTGAAGCGCCACGGGACGAGCGACGAGCAGCTCGCACAAATCTGGAAGACGACTCCGGCAGCGGTCCGGCTGCAGCGGGCGCGCTGGAACGTGACGCCCGTCTTCAAGCGCGTGGATACCTGCGCCGCGGAATTCGAATCGTTCACACCGTATCTGTATTCCACCTACGAGGACGAAGACGAAGCGGATCCCCAAAACCGACCGAAGATCATGATTCTCGGGAGCGGGCCGAACCGCATCGGACAGGGGATTGAATTCGACTACTGCTGCTGTCATGCATCGTTTGCGCTTCGCGAAGACGGCTACGAAACGATCATGGTCAATTGCAACCCGGAAACAGTCTCGACCGATTACGACACCTCGGACCGCCTCTATTTCGAACCGCTGACCCTGGAAGACGTCCTTGCCATCGTCGAGCGCGAGAAGCCACAGGGCGTAATTGTGCAGTTTGGAGGGCAGACACCGCTGAATCTGGCCCTCGAGCTCAAGCGCAACGGAGTGCCGATTATCGGCACCGCGCCGGAATCCATCGATCTTGCGGAAGACCGCCGCCGCTTCGGCCGTCTGCTCGAAGACTTGCGCATCCTGCAGCCGCGCAACGCGACCGCGCTGGTGCCGGAGGAAGCGGCACGCGTCGCGGGCGAGATCGGCCTGCCGGTTCTCGTTCGCCCGAGTTACGTGCTGGGCGGTCGCGCCATGGTGATTGCCTACGATGTGAACACGGTGCAGGAATACGTGGCCCAGGCCGCGCTGATGGGCTCGGCGAGGCCTGTTCTGATCGATCAGTTTCTGGAAGAAGCGACCGAGGTGGATGTGGACGCGCTGGCCGACGGCACGGACGTGGTCATCGGCGGGATCATGGAGCACATCGAAGAGGCCGGCGTGCACTCCGGAGATTCGTCTTGCGTCCTTCCTCCGGTCAGCCTCTCGACGGCCGTGCTGGACAAGATTCGCGACTACACGAAACGGCTCGCTGTTGCATTGAAAGTGGTTGGCCTGATGAACGTGCAATACGCCATCCAGCGGGAGACTGTGTACGTCCTGGAAGTGAACCCACGCGCCTCGCGTACCGTGCCGTATGTCAGCAAGGCCACGGGCGTGCCGCTGGCGAATGTGGCAGCGCGGCTGATGGTTGGCAAGAAGCTTGCGGACATGAATCTGCCGCTGGTGCGGACGAACGGCGTCGCGGAGATTGCCGTTCACGATTTTTATGCGGTGAAGTCACCGGTGTTTCCCTTCAACAAATTCCGCGGCGTGGACACAATCCTTGGCCCGGAAATGCGCTCGACCGGCGAGGTCATGGGCACTTCCTCCAGCTTCGGACAGGCGTTTGCGAAGGCCCAGCTCGCCGCCGGACAGCGGCTGCCGCGAAAGGGCACTGTTTTTCTTAGCGTGAATGACCGGGACAAGCGGCATGTCGGCACGGTTGGCAAAGAACTCTCCGCTCTTGGATTCCGGCTCCTCGCTACGCGGGGCACCGCCGCGGCACTGCAGGCCGCGGGCCTCCCGGCCGAAGCGGTTTTCAAGGTGAACGAGGGCCGTCCAAACATCGTGGACCTCGTCAAGACCGCCAAAATCGACCTCATCATCAATACTCCGCTGGGCCGCGAATCGTTCTATGACGAGAAGTCCATCCGCCGCGCTGCGATCCGCTACAACATCCCGTGCATTACGACGCTTGCGGCGGCTCATGCCGCGGCGCGCGGCATCCAAGCCCTGCACGAGCAGGGAAGCGAAGTTTCCGCCCTCCAGGACCTCCATCGCATCCGCGTGCGCACGCCGGACGGCTCGGCTGCGGGAGCCTGACTATGGCCCTAGACTTTGCGGGCATTTTTCCTCCGCTCACGACGCCGTTCGAGCCGGACGGCTCTGTCTCTCTCTCCGGCCTGAAGCAGAACGTCGGCCTCTATAACCGCACTGGCCTCTCCGGATATGTCGTCCTTGGCTCGACCGGTGAAGCGATCCTGCTCTCGCGGAGCGAGGCGGACGCGGTCCTCGCCGCCGGGAAGGAAGCGGCGGCGCCCGGGAAAATCCTGATCGCGGGCACCGGTGCAGAGTCCACCGCGGAAACCATCGATCGTACGCGCCGTGCCGCGGAGCTTGGCTACCAAGCAGCGCTCGTGAAAACGCCGCACTACTATAAACCGCAGTACAAACCGGACGTCCTGATTGAACATTACCGCCGGGTCGCCGATGCCTCGCCGATTCCTGTTTTGCTGTATTCGGTGCCGCAGTTCACGGGTATCTCTCTCGAAGCTGCCGAAGTGGCCGCTCTCTCATCGCATCCGAACGTCGTCGGCATCAAAGACAGCTCGGGCAGCGTCCAACGCGTCAGCGAAATGATTGCAGCGGCCCCGCGATCTTTTCAGGTTCTGACGGGTTCCGCGTCCACCACCTATCCGTCGCTGGCAATCGGGGCGCGCGGCGCCATCCTGGCGTTGGCGTGCGTTCTGCCAGAGCTGTGCGTCGAGCTGTATTCGGCCTTCCAGAGTGGACAACACGACCGTGCGCGGCAGTTACAGGAAGCCCTCCAACCTGCCTCGAAGGCGATGGTCGCGTTACCCGGCCCTGCTGGAGTAAAGCACGGCATGGATCTGCGCGGCTACCACGGCGGTCCTCCGCGCCTGCCGCTACAACCCCCCAGTGAGGACATCCAGCAGGAGATTCAACGCGTGCTCGCGTCTTTGCCGGCTCACGGCACGGCCCGCGCTTGATCCCTTCTGCCGCAGCCGTGTTCCTTTAGCTCGAATGGGACGGTAGGAGCTTACCCAGCGGAATCGTGACCGTGCCGAGGGCCCCCGATTTGCCGTCCCGCACCACGATCTTCAGACTCGTAGCGCCGGGCTTGAGGGGCAGGTGTCTTGTCAGGTTGATGCCCGACTGGAGCAGCGCTTCGTATTTCTCCTTCTCGAGATTTAGATCTATGTGCTTCTGGTCTGCTCCAATGAATTGTGACGTCTGGCTTCTCTGAATGAATAGGAGATCCAGATCGCCGGTTCGGCGGCCGGCATTCTCGGAGAACTGCAGTTCGTGCAGGTCGAGCCAGATGACAATCTCGAGGATGCCGGAATCGGCAGGCTGCATCGGGTTGACCTGCGCCTGAATGCCCAGGCTCATCGAATCTATAGGGCTAACCGCCGCGGCATCGAGGGAAGCTTTGCGTTCGCCTGCGTCGCTGGGTGGGTCGGGCGTCGCAAAGTAACCCTTGCGGTAACGAATCTGCAGACCCGGCCGGTTGACGTGAATTTTGATCTCGTGAAACTTGCCGTCCCACTTCCCGTGGTCGGGATAGTAGCCGAGGGAATAGGTCAGTTGTCCGTCCGAGAGCGCCCTTCGCGCCGAGCCGGCGATATCGTTCGTGTTGTAGAAGGCTTGGCCCCCGGTCCGCTCCGCCAGAGTATTCATGGTCGCAAAATTGTTCTGGTCGATTCCGGCGAACGGGCGAACCGGGCGCCGGGGATTAATTGCAGGACCGCGATTCGCAGCGCTGAACTGCGGCAAGGT
>JBGQHF010000081.1:0-15993 GCA_041497835.1 Terriglobia bacterium | reverse complement strand
GTCCCAAACCGCTCCGCGGTCGCCGCGAACCGTTCATAAAAATTGTTCCACTGGTCTTGCATCAGAGGTGTCTCAAATCGATGGCCGGTTGACCCGAGCGAGATTCTGTACCAATTTCAAGGAGAGTGTCTACAACCCTGAGTGCCGCATGCCCCCGGCTCCCCATCCAACTCCCCGGAAGCAAATGCTATGTGGATTTTCCGGAATTTCGCGCTAGAATGGCTCTCTTCGGGTGCCCTTCCCGGAGACTTGATCTCAACTCACATGACATTGTGGTTTGTGTGCCTCTGGGCCCGGAAGCGATGGCAAGAACATCCGCTCGCTGGCGCTGTACGTTCTTACGGAGCGGTCTCGCTCCCCCAGACTGTAGGCTTGCAGTGAGCCGGTTTGATCAAGTTGTGCGTATGCGAGAAGAAAGGAACTACACGGCGTGATCGTCGGCGTCCCCAAAGAGAGCTATCCCGGCGAGCGTCGCGTCGCGCTCGTTCCCATGGTCGTTCCGAATCTGATCAAGGTCGGCTTCGAAGTTGTCGTCGAGGCGGGTGCCGGCGTCGAAGCCGGCTACCCCGACGCCCAGTACGTCGAAAAAGGCGCAAGAATTCTCGCGGAACGCGCTGCCGTCTTCGCCGCCGCGGACATCATCCTCCAGGTCCTCTGTTACGGTTCCAACGACGTCACCGGCAAGGCGGACCTCCCGCTTCTTCGCCGCAACCAGATCCTCATCGGTTTCCTGCGGCCGTTCGGTTCCCTCGAAATCCTTCAGCAGCTCGCCGCCACTGGCGTGACCTCTTTCGCTGTCGAGCTCGTGCCGCGCACGACCCGCGCCCAAAGCATGGACGCGCTGTCCTCCATGGCCACCATCTGCGGCTATAAAGCCGTGTTGATCGCCGCCGGAACCCTTCCGCGGATTTTTCCCATGCTCACCACCGCCGCGGGAACCATCACCCCCGCTCGCGTTCTCGTTATCGGCGCCGGTGTCGCCGGACTCCAGGCCATCGCCACGGCCCGCCGCCTCGGCGCCGTCGCTTCTGCCTACGACCTCCGCCCCGCCGCCAAGGAGCAGGTGCAAAGCCTCGGCGGCCGCTTCATCGAGCTGCCCATCGAAGCCAAGGACGCCGAGGACGACCGCGGCTATGCCCGCGCGCAGGACGAGTCCTTCTACAATCGCCAGCGCGAGCTTCTCGCCCGTGTTGTCGCGGAAAGCGACGTCGTCATCACCGCCGCCGTCATCCCCGGCAAGAAATCGCCCGTCCTCGTCACCGAAGACATGGTTAAAGGGATGGCACCAGGCTCCGTGATTCTCGATCTTGCCGCCGAGCGCGGCGGGAATTGCGAGCTCTCCCGCCCGGGCGAGACCTTTGTGCGTCACGGCGTCACCATCATCGGCCGCATCAACATGGCCACCGGCGTTCCCTACCACGCCAGCCAGATGTACGCTCGCAACATCACGGCGTTCCTTCTTCACCTGGTTAAGGAGGGAAAGCTGGTGCTCAACCTCGAAGACGAAATCGTCCGCGACACCCTGCTGACCCGGGGCGGGGAAGTCGTCAATGCGCGTGTCCGGGAATCTTTCTCTTTGCCCGCGCCGGCTTCTCCGGGCAGGACGTAGCCGTGACCGTGGCGAGAACAGATTTGGCATTGTGCGGGAAAAGGCGCTTCTGCTGTCATTCCGGGCGAAGCGCGGATTCTCTCCGCGCAGACAGCAAGAATCATCGACAGCGCCGCTCAGGAGGATAGATGCCCTCGAATCTCATTGACGGACTTTTTATTTTCGTGCTGGCGGGCTTCATCGGTTTCGAGGTCATCCGCCGCATCTCGCCGTTGCTTCACACGCCGCTCATGTCGCTCACCAACGCTTTGGACGCGATCGCCGTGGTCGGCGCCATCGTTCTCGTCGGCGAGAACAAGAGCACGCTCGCCGTCGTCCTCGGCACCATTGCCATTGTCGCCGCCACCAGCAACATCGTCGGCGGCTTTCTGATCACCGATCGCATGCTCCGGATGTTCAAATCCAGCCGTCCGGCGAAACCCTGATGCCGCCTGAGAAGGGGTCCCCCGAGAGGTCATGACCAGCTTGCCCGCCACCGCGCACATCATCGAGGCCATCTATCTCATTGCCAGCGTTCTCTTCGTCCTTTCGCTCAAATGGATGAACTCGCCCGCCACCGCCCGCCGCGGCATCCTCGCGGGTGAGATCGGCATGCTCCTCGCCATCGGCGGAACTCTCCTGCACCACGGCATCGTGGACTACAAGTGGATCGCCATCGCGCTCGTCCTCGGCACGGTCATTGGCATCCCGCTCGGCCGCGTGCACATGACCGCCGTCCCTCAGCGCACCGCCCTCAGCCACGCTTTCGGCGCGCTCTGCGTCACGCTTGTGGGCACCGCGGAGTTCTACCTGCGCTCACCCGATGTGCCCCGTTTCATGATGGCCGTACTCTCCCTGGAAGTAATCCTCGGCTCGCTCACCTTCACGGGCAGCCTCATGGCCGCCGGCAAGCTTCAGGAGATTCTCCCGCAGCGGCCCATCACCTATAAGGGACAGAACCTCGTCAATCTCTCGTTCCTTGCTGTCTCCGTGGCTGTCGCCGCGTACCTCGTGCTCCATCCGGGCGCACAGCACCTCTTTCCGCTCATCGTCGGCATCCCGCTCGTCTTCGGAGTTCTCATGGTCATTCCCATTGGCGGCGCGGACATGCCCACGGTCATCTCCCTGCTCAACTCCTACGCCGGTCTGTCCGCCGCCGCGATGGGCTTCGTCCTCAATAGCAAGCTCCTCATCATCGCTGGCGCGCTCGATGGCTCTTCCGGCTTCATCCTCTCCGTCATCATGTCCAAGGCCATGAACCGCTCTTTTACCAACGTCTTGTTCGGAGCCTTTGGCCAGGAGCAGGCCGCTGCCGCCACCGGCCAGGAGGCCAGGCCGGTTCGCACGGCCACCGCCGAGGAAGCAGCCGCGATTCTGGCCGCCGCCAACAAAGTCGTCATCGTTCCTGGATACGGCATGGCCGTCGCGCAAGCGCAGCACAAAGTCCGCGAGCTCTACGATGCCCTCAACAAGCGCGGCGTGGACGTAAAGTTTGGCATCCACCCCGTCGCCGGCCGCATGCCCGGCCACATGAACGTGCTCCTCGCCGAAGCCGACATCCCCTACGACCGCCTGCTCGACATGGACGAAATCAACTCCGATTTTCCCCAGACCGACGTCGCGCTCATCATCGGCGCCAACGACGTCACCAATCCAGCCGCCCGCACGGACTCCGCCAGCCCCATCTTCGGCATGCCCATCCTCGATGTGGACAAGGCCCGCACCGTCATGGTCATCAAGCGCAGCATGAGTCCCGGCTTCGCGGGAATCGACAATCCGCTCTACTACCTTGAAAAAACTCTGATGCTCTTCGGTGACGCCCGGGCGTTCGTCGGGAACATCGTCCGCGAGCTAGGCGGCCACGCGCACGGCTAGTCTTCCTCTCGCGTGCTGCGGCTTGCCGCCTTCCCCCAGTCGGTTTCGGGTGCGGGGCAAGCCCGCGCCTCCATGCCATAAGCACGCCGGATCCGCGACCGCCTTGCTACTCGCTCCGCCATCCCCGACAATAGAGAGTTTAGAGCCGCATCTTTCGCGCGCTGCGGGATTGTCGCTCTCATCCGACGGAGAATTGCCCTAGATGCCCGAGATCAAGGACCTGTTCGAATCCGCCCTGCGTTCCATCGCCTACTTCACGATGGAAATCGCCCTCGAGAACGACATGCCCAGCTACAGCGGCGGCCTCGGTGTCCTGGCCGGGGACACAATTCGCGCCGCGGCGGACATGAAAGTCCCGATGGTCGCCGTCTCGCTCCTCTACCGCAGGGGCTATTTCTCGCAGCGCCTGGAAGCCGATGGTACGCAGATCGAAGACCCCGCAGTCTGGCGCGTCGAGGACTTCCTCCACGAAGAAGAAGCACGCACTTCCATCACCATCGAGGGACGTCCCGTGGAATTGCGCTGCTGGCGCTATTCTGTTCGCGGCGTTTCCGGCTACGAGATCCCCGTCTATTTCCTCGACCCCGATCTTCCTTCCAACGATCCTTCCGACCGCGCGCTCGCCGGAACCCTCTACGGCGGCGACGAGTACTACCGCCTCTGCCAGGAGGTCATCCTCGGCATTGGCGGCGTGCGCATGCTCCAAGCCCTCGGCTATTCCCGTCTCTCCCGCTACCACATGAACGAGGGCCACGCCAGTTTCCTCGCTGTCGAGCTTCTCAACGAGGAAGCCGCGAAAGCGGGGCGCCGCACCCTACGCATGGAGGACGTCGAAAAAGTCCGCCGCCAGTGCCTCTTCACCACCCACACACCAGTTCCCGCCGGCCACGACAAATTTCCCATGCAAATGATCAGCCGGGTTTTTCGCGGCCGGCAGGATTTCCTCGACCCCCACGATGCGTTTTCCACCGAGTTGCTTAACGAAGTTCTCCAGGAAAATGGGCATTTCGCGGATTTCGGCGAGGCTGTTCGCGCCGGAACGCACCTCAACATGACCTATCTCGCCCTTCATCTCAGCGGCTACGTCAACGGCGTCGCCAAAGTCCATGGCGAAACCTCGCGCAGGATGTTCTCCGATCTCCGCATCGAGGCCATCACCAACGGCGTCCACGCCGCCACGTGGGCCGCTCCTTCTTTCCAGCAGCTCTTCGATGTTCATATTCCCGGCTGGCGCGAGGACAATTTCAGCCTGCGCGCCGCTCTCGGTCTTCCCCAGGAAGAAGTTTGGCAGGCTCACCAGGCTGCGAAGCGCCGCCTCCTCGAGGCCGTGCGCGTCAAAACGGGCCTCACCCTCGATCCCGAAATCTTCACCATCGGCTTCGCCCGCCGCGCCACCGGCTATAAGCGCGCCGACCTCATCCTTTCCGACCTTGATCGTCTCAAGGACATCGAGGCAAAAGCCGGTGCGTTTCAGCTCATTTTTGCGGGCAAGGCCCATCCCAGCGACACGGGTGGGAAGGACATCATCCGGCACATCTTCCGCGCGAAAAAAGCGCTTCGCCGCGAGCTTCGCATCGTCTATCTCGATGACTACGACATGGAGCTAGGCGGCCAGATGACTTCCGGCGTGGACCTCTGGCTGAACACCCCGCTGTTTCCTCTGGAAGCCTCGGGCACCAGCGGCATGAAGGCCGCTGTCAATGGCGTTCCCAGCCTGAGCGTTTTGGACGGCTGGTGGGTCGAAGGCCACATCGAAGGCGTCACCGGTTGGTGTGTTGGCGAGGACTACCGCCGCGGCAATCCCAACCCCGGCACTCGCAGTGAAGCGGAATCCCTCTATCGCAAGCTGGAGAACGTGATTCTTCCCCTCTACTACAAACAGCGGGATCATTTCATCGGCGTCATGCAGCACGCTATCGCGCTCAACGGCTCTTTTTTCCACACCCAGCGCATGCTCCAGCAATATGTCACCCATGGCTATTTCCGCTAAAGCGCCCCCCGCTGGGGAATTTGTCGGGTAGTACTTCCGTACCATTCGCCTGCCGTTTCGGCCACTCTTTGGCGGGGTACGGGTCTGCTATGGCGTTCCCCTGCGCCCCCCGGTAAAATGGTCTCGGATCACAGTAAGGATCGTTTCGCCGGATACCCTTCCGGGATTCCGGCCGGCAGAAAGACAGGGCCATGATTTCGAAAGGCACGACTCCACCACACCGACCGGCGCCGCGCGCCGAGCGCCGCGCCACCCGCCGCTGCAAGATTACGCAGATCATGCGCATCCGTCCCTCGAATCCCCTGACGGAGAATTTCGAGGACCTGCGCGGCACCCTCAGCGTGTCGCGCCACGGCCTCTACTTTCATACAAACCTCGTCAATTATGAGCTGGGCATGCGCCTCTTCGTCACCGTCCCCTATTCCGAGGAGCCCACCGCGAACTGCCGCGATTACCTCGCGGAAGTGTCGCGCGTCGAGCCCCTCGTCACCGGCATGTTCGGCATCGGCTTGAAGCTCCTGATGGAAGTCGGCATCCCGCAGAGTTACAACGCGCCCCCCGTTCGTCAGCGCTAGCCGGCCGGCAAGTACTCGATTTTTCTCTCCGGAAAACAGGAAGGGCGGATGGCTTTTGACCATCCGCCCTTCCTGCGTTTGGGGGGTTGGAGGAGAACTTTTTCTGCCGGCCTTTTACTCGCCGAACATCTGCATCGTCCGGTGGCGCAGGATGCCGAGCTGCCGGTTGATGGGATGCTGCCGGTTCAGGAACGACAGCACCGGCGTCCGCCGCTCCGTCAGCCGGTTCAGCGCAATATTCAGCCGCACGTCGCGCCGAGCGAACTTCAGCCCGGACTGCAGCGCTTCCACCGCGTCCTCGCGCCGCCCCGCAGTCGCGTACACTTCCGCGAGGTTCAGATAGAGCTGCGCCTGATTCCGCTTCATGCGCACCGCGGAATCACACAACTGCTCCGCCTCGGCCCATTTCTTTTCCGACCGCGCCAGGATCACGCCCAGATACGACAGGTAGTACGGGTTGTTCTTGTCCAGTTCCACCGCGCGCCGCATGTGCGGCAGTGCTTTGATCGCGTAATTGTCTCGAAGGAAAGTTAGACCTTGTTTGAACTCACGGAAGGCTTCAGTATCTAGCATGCTTGCACCTCGAGGACTCCCGGGATTCATGGGATTCCGCCGCGCCACGCGCACCGCTTAGGCACCGGTTTGCTGCTTTTCCCCTGGATGACCTGTCCTGAGGCAGGTGGCTGTGGTCGTTCTTCGGCCGGCCCCAACCCGATTGCGCGTCGCTGGCTCTGGCTCCCATCGCTCTTCAACCAACGTAATCCTGAACGATTACGAAAGCTACTGCCCCGACGGCCAGTCTTGGGACAGCGGAACTCGAGGTTCACTCGTTCTGCGAAGTCCAGTAGGGAAGGGAAATCGAAGGGAACCAACCGGCGAGCGGGCGTCTAAATTCGAGAGGTCGGGGTAGCCGTGACCTCCCGCGCCCCGTGCCGCGTCAATCCTCCAACCGGGTCGGGGCTTCAGCCGCGCGCTTCGGCGCTCTGCGCCGCCGCCGGCACTCGCCGCGGATAGATCGGAAATCGCTGCGCCAACTCCGCCACCTGTGCGCGAATCTTCTGTTCCACGCTCGCATCGCCGAACTGCGACAGCAGTTCCGTGATCCACGCGCCGATCTTCTCCATCTCCGGCTCGCGCATCCCGCGCGTGGTCACCGACGGGCTTCCCAGGCGGATCCCGCCCGCCTTCATCGGCGGCAGCGGGTCAAACGGAATCGAATTCTTGTTCACGGTGATCCCCGCGCGGTCCAGCGCCTGCTCCGCGTCGCGCCCCGTGATCCCCCGCGGGTGCAGCTCGATCATAAAGAGATGGTTGTCCGTTCCGCCCGTGACGATCCGGAATCCCCCATTCGCCACGGATGCCGCCATCGCTTTCGCGTTCACCACCACCTGCTGCTGGTACTCGCGGAACCCCGGCTCCATCGCCTCCTTCAGGCACACTGCCTTCGCCGCGATCGTGTGCACCAGCGGCCCGCCCTGTGTCCCTGGAAACGTCAGCCTGTCCAATTCCTTTGCGAACGCGGCCTTGCACAGCACCAATCCGCCCCGCGGCCCCCGCAACGTCTTGTGCGTCGTCGTCGAAACGAAATCCGCATGCGGCACCGGGCTCGGGTGCACTCCCGCCGCCACCAGCCCGGCGATGTGCGCCATGTCCACGAACAGCAGCGCCCCGGCGGCCCGCGCAATTTTTGCCAGCCGCTCGAAATCAAATATCCGCGAATACGCGCTCGCCCCCGCCACGATCATCTTTGGCTTGTTCTCGTTCGCCAGCCGTTCCACTTCGTCGTAATCAATCTGCTCGGTGTCCTTCCGCACGCCGTACGGCACGAACTTGTACATCCGCCCCGAAAAATTCAGCGGGTGCCCGTGCGTCAGGTGCCCGCCGTGCGCCAGGTTCATCCCCAGCACCGTGTCTCCCGGCTGCAGCACGCTCATGTACACGGATATGTTCGCCTGCGTCCCCGAATGCGCCTGTACGTTCGCGTGCTCCGCGCCGAAGAGCGCTTTCGCCCGGTCAATCGCCAGTTGCTCGACCTTGTCCGCATACTCGCAGCCGCCGTAGTAGCGCTTCCCGGGATACCCCTCCGCGTACTTGTTCGTGAAGATCGAGCCCATGGCTTCGAGCACCGCTTCCGAAACGAGGTTCTCCGACGGGATCAACTCCAGTCCCGTGGCCTGCCGCCGCGCCTCATCCCGCAGCAGCCCGGCAATCTCCGGGTCCACCGCATCCAGCGCCCTCTCCATCCGTTCGTTTGCTTCCGTCATCTGCCCGATCCCTTCGGTTGCGCCTCATTCCGCTCCATCTGCGCAATCTTGTCAATCCGCCGCTGGTGCCGCCCGCCTGCAAACGGCGTGCTCAAAAACGCCTTCACCATTTCGATGGCCTGCGCGTCCGTCACCACGCGCCCGCCCAGCGCCAGCACGTTTGCATCGTTGTGCTCCCGCGAAATCCGCGCCGTTGTCACGTCATGCGCCAGCGCCGCGCGCACCCCGGGCACCTTGTTCGCCGCAATCGAAACCCCGATCCCGCTTCCACACACCACGATCCCATATTCGTCCTTCTTCGCCGCCACCCCCTCGCCCACTGCCTTGGCGTAGTCCGGATAGTCCACCGACTCTTCCGACCACGTTCCCTCATCGTCAACGACGTAGCCGCTTTCTTCCAAATACTTGCGAATCGACTCTTTGACGGGATACCCGGCGTGGTCCGCGCCCAGCGCAATCCGCGGCTTCTTGGAGGGTTCTGGCATGAAGCATTCTCACCGCGGATTCTAGCGGAGTGGCTCCCGGGGCGCAATCCGGGCTCCCCGTTCTGGCCCGCCTTCAATTCCGTGTGCGGTCCTCCTGGGCGGCCTTTTGCTCTTTTCTCGGTGTGTCCCTCTTGCGCGCCGAGGCGTATAATCCTCGCCACACCGGCAGGAGGTGCCGACATGGCGAAAACAAAACTGTTCACAATCCCAGTTCAGAATCATCCTGGTGTAGTCGCCGATATCGCGAGAACACTTGGAAACGCGAAGGTGAATATTCTCGCCCTCTTGGCGACGGCCCAGGGAACCAACGGCACGGTTCAACTCGTCGTCGAGGATGCCAGGCGTGCAAAGAAGGCCCTCGATGCGGCAAAGCTGCCGTACGAGGAGACAACCGCGGAGCAGTACGAGCTGCCGAACAAGCCCGGCGCGCTGGCGCAATGCTTGGATACCCTCGCAGCTCGCGGCGTCAACCTGTCTTCCATCCATGCCACCGCTTCGAAGGGCGGGAGAAAAGCTGTTGTGGTGTACACCGCGGAGGCTAAGGCGAAATCCGCAACGGCAACCGCGTAGGAACGTTGGGCCTCGCAACCGCGCCTCGTTTGCCGCTTGAATCGCCATCTGCGCCGGCTCGACCGGCCGGCGGTTTTGGTGTGTTGCCACGCCGGGTGGCCCAGGCTTGATCCCCTAGATGATTTTGGGTGCCCCGTCCTCGGTTTTGGAGGGCGGGGTCTTTGACTTTGTTTTTTCCTCGTTAGTCGCGCGTGCTCAGCGCGCGCCGCGGAGAGGCTCCTTCGCCGCGTGAATCAAGGTACGCAAGGCCATCAGACGACAGCCTCAAATTCAGACAGTTCACGCGCATAGTCCAGGCACGCGGCAATTTGCTCGGCGGGTGGCCCGGGCTTGATCCCCTTGATGATTTTGGGTGCCCCGTCCTCGGTTTTGGAGGGCGGGGTCTTTGACTTTGTTTTTTCCTCGTTAGTCGCGCGTGCTCAGCGCGCGCCGCCGGGTGCCCCATCCTTGCGGGTTGTGCAAGGGTGGGGAAGTTGATTTTGATCCTCTCTTGTGTCCGCCGTCCTCTTTGTTCCCGCGGGTGCCCCATACGCCGTTTTCGCGTAGCCTGTGGTGAGCGGGGCCGAACCATGGGGATTTTCTCTCCCCTATTTTCCAGTTTCACTTTTCTGATTTCTAATTTCTAGTTTCTATTTCGCGACTCGCGCAGGGAAAGTCTTCCGGGAATACCTTTGGCTGTAGGGAGGCTAGCTGCACCCTTTGCGCTCTTTCGCTTCTTCTGTCATCCCGAGCGAAGTCGAGGGATCGTGGCTTGATTGCCGCCTCACCTACATCGCTGGAATCACCCCGACGCCACCACCCCACCCGTCATTCCGAACGTAGCGGGCCGACTTTTTTCTTCCTATTTCACTCCTGTGAAATCGTCGGCCCGCGGATGTGAGGAATCTCTCTTCATCTTGCCGGGTGCCCCATCCTTGCGGGTTGTGCAAGGGTGGGGAATTTGATTTTGATCCTCTCCTCTGTCCGCCGTCGTCTTTGTTCCCGCGGGTGCCCCGGGTGCCGGTTTTGCACCTGGGGCTTTTGACTCTTCCTCCAGCTTCTTCGGGCACCAAAGCGGGTGCCGCAGGGAAAGTCTTCCGGGAATACCTTTGGCTGTATGCAGGCTGGCCCATCCGCCCTACACTGAGACTTTCGCAATCAGCTCCTCGGCTTTTCTTAGGCCCCGGTTTCGCAACTGCAGATTTCCGTTCCCGTCGTCATCTGTGTAGCCAAGAACGCGACTAACAGCAACTGCAGCATTTCCAGCCGAATGACCATGACGTTTTATTGATGCCACCAGTTCGGCTCGGCTCATCCTGTTGGGATAGATGCGAGCCAGAACTAGGAGGGCGACGTCAAGGGCGCTATCACCGGCGTCTGTATAGATGTGGTCGCCAATTTCTTCGAAGAAAGGAAACCGCTTCCGCATTAGTCCATCAACAACGGCTTTGGCTTGAGCCAGATCTAACCCTTGCTGAGAATAGCGAACCATCTCTGCAAGGATCCAGGCGCAAGCAGAGAGTACGACGCTAGCGTCCATCTCGTTTGCATCAATTTCAGTCGCATCGTGGCGTGCGCCTCGGTTACTGGCGATCTCGTAAGCGAATCTGCATGCTCTTGGAATCGTGAGTCGAATTGTATCCGCGAATGCACTCTTCGACGGCAATTTGTCCATAATCCCACCGGCGCTGAAGTCTCTCCCCGACGGCACGGCCTCGCCAACGTGCACCCACAAACACTTCAATGCGGCTTCGATGAACTTTCCGCCCTTCGCAGCAGCGTCCTCCCAATCTCCTTTTCGAAAATCATCGACCATGCGCCCGAAGTGCTGGACTGCAGAATCCACATGTTCCGCCGCGAACCTATCCATTAGGAGTTCGTTAATCGACCTGGTGTTGGCTGGCATTTTCTTTCTATATTTCAGCCCATCCGGGCAGGAGGGTAAACGTGCCCGATTTCGGCGAGTCTATCCATCCGCGCTCCTTAGCGCGCGTAGGGTAAGCAGTGTTGTATTTCCCGCCCATGAGCGCCGTCATGCTATTCCACTCACTTTGCAAATCAGATGCAGCGACAGTCACCGAAGTGTCCCCTTTTGTCATCCGCGCAAGAAGCAAGGCAAACTTTTCTGGCCCGCTTTTTCCGGAGGCATGCTTTTTTATATAGGCTCGGACCGGCAATTCCAAATCGCCCCTCAATGCAGTTGGGGAAGGGGACGCTACGGGAGCGTTGGCCAATGGTTCCAACGACGCTGATTTCTCAGCGCCGTCCGGCGTTAGATTGATCTCCCCCCGGAAAACGCCCCCCGAATCATCCTGTACAACTATTGAGACTTTCATAGGTGCCTCTCGCTTTTAGATCAACTCGCAATCGCTGCGCCGTGCGTAGAACTTACTCCTTTTTCCCCGCGGTACCCGCAGTCCGCGCTGAACTCTCTAGAACGAAGGGATATTTCTGGATATATTCATAGCTCCCTCGTTTCCCTCTACGCGTGAGGTGCTTAGCTCTCATCAGGGCCATCCCCAGCTCGGCGTCTGAAAAGTGATTCCCCCGTGCGTCCAATGCCTCGTCTATGGATGATTTCTTCTTCCAGCCCAGGAAAAAGCCTTCCTCCCAGAGAATTTTCAGAGCCTCTGTCGCTGTCCTGCCAGCCCTATGTTTCAATCCATCCATAACGATTTCTCCCAGCGCTCGCTCGTCGCTATTTCCCGGCTCGCACCGTCCCCACAATGCTATCCAAAAAAGTCTCTATCTTGTGTGGCACTGCGCGATAGATCCCCGGCGCCGGGGCCTCAGCGAACTTCGCTTTAATCGCGTCATTACCCCGTGCGCGAACCTGATTTGTTGGCAGCCCCAGGTACGTCCCGATATCGGTCACGGTCACATCCGCAGAAATCGAAGGGTCCAATTGCGCGGCGATAGCGCGAGCAGATAGAACAAGGCATAACCGATCTTTCGTCGAGAGCTTTGAATTAGTGATAAGCACCTGCCCCTTCTTGTCGATCTTGCAATGAATAAGCGCTTTTTCAACGATATCCTCAAGACGAGTCTTAAGAACGTCGTCGTCAACTATGAATTTCTTTTTGAGATCTTCGATGTTCATTCGCCTCGCCCTCTCTACCAACTAACGACCTTCCTTCTTCCGCGGTAGGTCAAACATGACGGTTCTCTCCCCATGCGGGGATAAGCGGTAGGTTCCCTTGGACGCGCCGGGTACGATAAAATCGAATTTGTTCTTGGCATCTCTTATCGCTTGGCTTACAACCTTTGGCGGTCGCGCCTTCGCCCGCAAGTACGCACGCCGCATGTCGTCTTCGGTGAACTCAGGGGCACCACTCTCCCGCAGTGCGAACGCCAAGACAGCCACTGTCTCCGAATGACCTTCCGGCAACTTCTCGTCCAGAAGTGCCCGCTCAGACATCAGGGCGCCTTCGGAGCGCGGAGTCGCCCCTTCCTCAGGGCTTGCAGTAGAAGCGGCGGGGCCGTGAACCAACCGCTCTACCTCGGCGCGTACAAATTCCTCGGGACCTTCCAATGAAATCTTGCGGTCACCAAACGTAAGGCTCACCTCAACACGCTTACTCATCTTGGCCTCCCACATGAAAAGTGTACTATAGTCGGGGCTTGAACACAACTTGCTTTCTGCAAGTGCGGTGCACTTGCACTCTAGCATCGGGGCGCTACGGCAGTAGGCCCCGACCCACCTCCTCGCAGACCCGAAGAGCACACCCCTGACGTTTGCCGAGTAAGCACTCATCCATTTGCGGGAATCCACAAATAGGCTGTTGGTCGCACTTATTCAGCGAAAATGGGACGGTGTTCAGCCTTCCTGGCACCGGATCTCGCTACACAACTGTTTCTCAATTAAGTCGAAATGCCACGATAGGTTCAAGAGCACAAAGTCAGAGAGGCGACTGGCACTGTACTATAACTCGCGCATTCATAATGTGTCCTTATATGTGCTGATAACTACAACGGTTACGAGCATGTTAAATGGCTTGAGCATGTCAGTTAAAGTGCACTTGTATTATAGCATCGGGGCGCTACGGCAGTAGGCCCCGACCCACATCCTCGCAGACCCGAAGAGCACACCCCTGACGTTTGCCGAGTAAGCACTCATCCATTTGCGGGAATCCAGAAATAGGCTGTTGGTCGCACTTATTCAGCGAAAATGGGACGGTGTTCAGCCTTCCTGGCACCGGATCTCGCTACACAACCGTTTCTCAATTAAGCCGAAATGCCACGATAAATTTGTGAACATAAAGTCATAGAAACGAATTATGCCATACTATAACCGGCGCATTCGGAATATAGATACGTATGAGTATGTAAGTACAATGCTTATGCGGCTTGCATGAGTCTTGAAGAAGGCAGTTAAAGTGCGCTTGTATTCTAGTATCGGGGCGCTACGGCAGTAGGCCCCGACCCACATCCTCGCAGACCCGAAGAGCACACCCCTGACGTTTGCTGAGTAAGCACTCATCCATTTGCGGGAACCCACAACTAGGCTGTTAGCCCTGATTTTGAAGGGGAAATGGGACGTCAGGGAGAAGACGGGTGGCGCAGAGAATTGCGCCAAATGTTGCCCGGTACCCCATCTGCTCGAGCGGCGTTTACCCCGAACCGGACGCCGAGTGCCCCATGCGCGCGGGCTGTGCAGTGCTGTGGCGGGTGGGTCAGGCTATTGAATTGGGTGGCGACCCTTAATGCGCTAACAAGAATTTGGGTGGCCCATCCTTTCCGCAAGGAATGGATGGGGGCGGCCCGCTAGCTTCTACGGGACAAGGGTCAACTCTCTTGCTTCTAAGCTCTCCCTTAAAGCCCTAGCACGGCTCTTTCGAATGACATCTGCTTCTTTGCGACCTCTGCGTCTCTGCGATCTCTGCGTTAAGTCCTTCTTTTGTTCTCCTTGCGCGGCCATTCATTCGAAAGTACTACGTCTCGCCGTTCGAATCTAGTACCACACAGTTATCTATTGACAGAGGTACTATTCCGTGCTACCCTGGGCCGTGACACTCGCACCCCAACCCGCTGAGCATCCGACCAGGACCTGTGGTGAGCCCGCCGTGGCGGGAACCATGCGCATCCTGCCTGCCCTGAGCCTGCCGAATGGGAGCAAGCGCAGCGCGTCGAAGGGCCTCTTCGCCCCTTCCAACACCTTCTTTTGTCTCCCGCGCGCCCTCCCAGAGCGCACAAAATGCGCGTTTTTGCGCATTAACTCCTTTGTTTGCCACTCTTACGCCTTTCATGGGGGGAGGGGGGAGTATCCCTACTTTCCATCCAAGAATCGAGGACCAAAATGAAACTCCAATCCGCTAGCCCCACCCTTGACCAGGAAATCTCTCGCGCCCCATCCGTCCCGCTCGCTCCTGGAGAAACCGGCGCCACCGAAAGCCAGCAGAGCAATGCCAGCGCGCCCCGCTGTGCCTTTCGCTTCGCCAACCGTCACCGCTGCCGCCTGCCCCTAACTCCCCTCTCCGCCCCCTTCTGCCATCTCCACTCTTCGTTTCGCCCGGACGATCTCGACTCCATCAATCTCGCTCCCGCCCTCCTCGGCGATCTCACCGAACTCACCACCGCTGTGGACATGCAAACCACCCTCTCCAAACTCTTCATCCTCCTCGCCCAGAACCGCGTCACCACCAAGAAAGCTTCCGTCCTTACCTACATCATTCAACAACTCCTCCGCACCCTCCCCGCCATCGAGAGGGAACTCAATCCAGAATCCTCCGAGGAGGACACTACCGTCCTCATCGTGGATATTCCGCGCCCCGACCGTACACCAAGGAACGAGCCCTCATGACTCCTGCCACCCATCTCCGCCTCGCCCCCGCCGGAACACCCGTTCGCGCTGCCGCTCCTGATCGGCGCCCCCTTTCGTTGACACACTCCCACGCCTCCGCTACGCTTCTGAGTTTACGCACCGCCCATTTTTGTTCCCGAGGAGAACGGTCTAGCCGCCGCATGGCTGACGAAAAACTTCCATCCCGCAGTGCAGACTTCGCCGAGTGGTACAACCAGCTCGTGCTCCGCGCCGAGCTGGCCGATTACGCGCCCGTCCGCGGCTGCATGATCGTCCGCCCCTATGGCTGGGCCCTTTGGGAAAACATTCAGCAGGCCCTCGACCGCCGCTTCAAGGCCACCGGCCACCAAAACGTCGCGTTCCCGCTCTTGATCCCCCGCAGCTTCATTGACAAAGAGAAGCACCATGTCGAAGGCTTTTCGCCCGAGCTGGCCGTCGTCACCATCGGCGGCGGCGAAGTGCTCGCCGAGCCGCTCGTCATCCGTCCCACGTCGGAAACCATCATCGGCCACATGTGGGCCAAGTGGATCCAGTCCTACCGCGATCTGCCCGTCCTGATGAACCAGTGGAACAGCGTCGTCCGCTGGGAGCTGCGCACCAAGCTTTTCCTGCGCACCCTCGAGTTCTACTGGCAGGAGGGCCACACCGCCCACGCCACGCGCGAAGAGGCCGAAGCCGAAACGCGCCAGATGCTCGACATTTATACCGACTTCGCCGTCAACGACGCGGCCATCCCCGTTATCCCCGGAAAAAAATCCGACTCCGAAAAATTCGCCGGCGCCGACACGACTTACTCCATCGAAGCCATGATGGGCGACGGCAAAGCCCTGCAATCGGGCACGTCGCACTTCCTCGGCCAGAATTTTG
>JBGQHF010000080.1:0-16473 GCA_041497835.1 Terriglobia bacterium | reverse complement strand
GAATCCAACTATCCGGGCCGCGACATCGATTCGCACAACGACAAGGATCTGCACAACCACGGCACCAGCACCATCCGCCATGGACGCGGCTCGGTGCTGACGGTCGATTTGACCAACCGCTGCAACATGATGTGTGATCCCTGCTTCATGGACGCCAACCAGGTTGGCTACGTCCACGAACTCTCTTGGGAAGAAGTTCAGGAAATTTTGGACAATGCGCTGAAGATCAAGCCGCGCCGCCAGATGTCCGTGCAGTTTTCGGGCGGCGAGCCGACCATGAGCCCGCATTTCTTTGATGCGGTCTCCTACGCGCGCAAGATCGGCTACAACAGCGTGCAGGCCGCCACCAACGGCATCGAGTTCGCCAAGAGCAAGGAGTTCTGCAAGAAGGCATTTGAGGCGGGCATGCGCTACGCCTACCTGCAGTTCGACGGCATCGGCAACGACGCCAACAGCCACCGCCAGGTCGGCAACCTATTCGATGTGAAGCTGCGCGCCATCGAGAACATGCACGAGGCCGGCATCGAGATCGTGCTCGTTGTCACCATCGTCAACAACGTCAACAACGATCAGGTCGGCGCCATCGTGAAGTTCGCGATGGAGAACCCCAAGAAAATCGCCTTCGTCAGCTTCCAGCCGGTGTCCTTCACGGGCCGCGACGAGGACATCACCCCGGAGCGCCGCCTCCGCCAGCGCTACACCCTCTCGCACCTCGCCAAGGACGTCAGCGCCCAGGTGGGCAAGGTCGAGCCGACGCGCGACTGGTTCCCCATCTCCTTCGTCAGCACCTTCGCCGGCTTCTCCGACCTGGTGCACGGCCCGGATTCGCAGTGGGGCGCGCTCTCCTGCGGCTGCCACCCCAATTGCGGCGTGGGCACGGCGATCATGATCAACAAGGAGACCAAGGAGTGGGCCCCGGTGCCGCGCTTCCTGGATGCTCCGCAGCTCACCAAGGACGTCACCGCCATCACCGACGCGGCCCGCGGCAAGCGCTTTTCCAACTTCATGATGGCCCTCGCCCTTCTGAGGAACTATCACCCCTTCCAGGCGCCGAAGGGTCTGACGCTCTACGACCTCTTCAAGAAGTTCGACAAGACTTGGGCGCTCACGAAGGACTCGGAGAAGAAATACGGCAAGACCTCTCCGGACCGCACCTACGAAGACGCCATGAAGCGCCGCGCCACCGACCCGTGGAACTTCCTCTTCCTCGCGGGGATGTGGTTCCAGGACCTGTTCAACTACGACTTCCGCCGCACCGAGATGTGCATCATCCCGTACGCAACGCAGCAGGGCGAAATCAGCTTCTGCGCGTACAACACCGGCATCGGCTGGCGCAAGATCATCGAGAACATGCACAAGAACGCGACCGTGGCCCAGTGGTACAAGGAACACGGCAAGCACGAAATCTATGCCAAGGGTAAGGCCGTCAACCTTGATACCTACGAGCATTCGCTCAAGATTGACGCTGTCGACGCCGCCCGCGTCCGGCACCTCGAGCACGACATCCCGCAGACCGCAGCCGAAGAAGACCGCGCCCGCCGCAAGAAGGCGTTCGAGGAACAGGCCAAGGTCCGCGCCATCTACGAAGAGCTGGTCCTGAAGAAGCCCCAGCCCACGGTAGTCCAGATCGGCACAATGTCCGACATTGCGAAGGCTGTCCCCGCGAACTTCAAACCAGTCACCATCGCTCCGGCCAATGGCAACGGCAACGGCCATTCCAGCGGCAATGGCGCCTCCGCTCCCAAGACGCAGCCGGTCGAGACCGAGGCCGCCGAAGCCGTCGCCGGCGACTAGCGCCGTTTCAACGGGTTGCCGGTAAACTGAGCAGAACGTCCGTCAGGGTTGATCGTAGCTTGAGTTGAAGAGCTAGTTGGCGCAGCAAGTTAGAATGGCGCTAAGTCTTATCCTGTCCGCTTCCGCAGAAGCACCTACTGGCTCCGGTTCGCCGGAGCCAGTAGGTTTTTCGGGGATGCTCCGTTTGGTATGATGAATTGTCGAAATCGTTTGGAGTGCTGGGATGCCGATTTATGAATACATCTGTGAGGATTGCGGGAGCCACTACGAGAAAATCGTCCTGAGCAAATCCCAGGAGATTTCCTGCCCCAAGTGCGCCAGCAGAAAGAGCACGCTCCAGCTCGCCGTCTTCGCCACGTCCACTGGCTCTGGCAACGGCGCCTCCTCCCGTTCAGCTAGGTCAACGCCCACTTTTTCCGGTGGTGGCGGCTGCTGTGGCGGCGGCTCCTGCGGCTGCCAGTAAGAAGCTTCCAACAACCGGACGCCCCTGAGTGCTCGCGCACGACAGCGCGGATCCTCGATATTCCCGGGAAAGCCATCTTCCGATAAGCGTGAAGGTTGGTGCTTACTCGTGCAGGACAACACTGAGGAGGGAACTGTGAACCCGAAGTCCGCCCTCGTTGTATTGGACGAAGCCGAGTTTCCTGAATTTGTTCATGAAAAAATTCACCCGCGACCGCGTTGTGCCGATCATTTCCGCCAGCGTTTCTTGCGATATTTTGGGTAGCATCTTTTCGGGTTGGGGTTCCCTGCCGTACCGGGCGAGCAGCAGTAGAGTGCGGGCCAGTCGTTTCTCGCTGGAGTTAAAAAGCTGATCGACCAAATCCTCCTCGATCCGGATGTTCCGTGAAAGCAGATAAGACACGAAGCGGTCGGAGAGAGCATGTTCAGCGTGGAGCACGCGAATCATCTCTTGTTTTTCAATAACCAGTAAAGTCGTGGGTGTAACCGCGGTCGCTGTCCCCATTCGAACAGACTGACCTGCCATGGCCCCCTCGCCAAAAAAGTCGCCCGGTCCCAGAATCGCCACGACTGCTTCTTTGCCGACCTCATTCACAACGGAGAGCTTTACACCGCCTTTTTGAATGTACATCACACTCTTAGCGGGATCACCTTGAGAGTACAGCTTCTGCGATCTTCGATACTCCACAACTTTTCTCGCCACGCCGGCCGAATCGAGAAAAGCTTGGGCATCGAAGGCGAGCTTCTGCTTGAGTGTTTTCTTGGATCCGAACTTCCCGGAAGTTGTGAACGCTCCCATAAAGACATCACCTGTGTATAGTTAGCGCAACCATGCCATCCGAGTCAAGAACTTTTTGATTGATTGCCGGTGATCTAGCTTGAATCGGTTGCTTCGCCGGGGGGTCGCGAATGGAGTGTTGCTACTTCTTCGAAAGCTCGCCCTGGAAACGACTTTCAACATCTTCACGACTAAGCGGGTTTCTTGCTTTGGTCAATACGATCGAATAGACGACCTCGCTACCTTCAAGCTGCGCGGTGATAAACGCCCCGTCCGCCGGCAACTCTTGGTAGATGAACTTCACGTTTCTGCCGTCTGCAAGTGTCTTGATCCACTCTTCGTCTAGTATTTTCGTGCCTCTTCCGCCGAGGTCAGCTTTTTCTAGCAGTTTTCCCATGCTCCAAAATCGGTCTCTCAACGCTGCCTCCATCGCCGCAGCAATGCGCAGGCTGCCTTGCACGCCGCAGCAGAGGGAGCGGAAACGACTCCTGCTCGTTCTTTCATGGCTTACCCGGAGCAAGTCGCGCAGCGGCTAGTTTTATTTCCCCTTCGCGTGCGGACTTTGCCATGCGCGGCTTCGCCATTTCTTTCGTGACGCTGGCACGTGTCGCTCCGCCGAAGTCTTTCTTGGCTTTCTTCTTCATCGATCATCCATAATGACATCGAGGCCGGCGGAATACAGTTCAATTTAGAACGGTGCCAACAATCTGCCTCCGACGCCGCCATGCCAGGTCGGGCGTCCCGTCCGCGGGTCCCGGCTAAGGTGAAAGCTCGGGCTGAGACCGGAGAGATGGACCGAAAGCGGCCCGCCCGCATAACTTTGTCGCGAACGACGGCCCTTCATCGGTGAGCAGCGAATCCGGCGATTCCGGACGAGGGGTCGCCTACTCGGAAACTGCTCCGCTCTTTACCCGATTTTCGGCTCGCTTTTTGTTAACGCATATATTACTACATTTCTCAGGGGATAGTACGTCGGCAGAATGCTTGATGGCTGGATCTCCTTTATTTTCACATTCTTGCGCACTCTTTCGTAACCCCTTCAAGAATCACCCTTTGTAAGCCATTTAAAATCACATTCTGGCGCACTCTTTGCGGCGTAACTATTTTGGATTGATATTCTTACAAAAACTACGGGGGTGTGGGGGTAGCCCCTCTCCGGACCCATCTTTTCTGGCCCGAACTCGTGGCCGGGAAAGCCCCTTCTCGGAAACCGCCTGGCGACCCTGTCTAAGGTTTCGGCGAAATCGCCGCCTTCACCTCACCACGCACCACGCGAAGGCCGATATAGGCCGCTGCCGGTGCGTGAGCCGCCCGCGCATCGCTCGGCTGATCGGCGCTCCCGCCCCCAGCCTTCCCGGTTCCGTCCGGCAGCAACACCCATTCAGCCGCGTTTCCGCCGAGATCGAAGACGAGATCTTCCCCCTCTTTGCCCTGGCCGGCAAAGCTTCCCACCGGCCGCAGTAACGGCGCCGTCCCTTGCAATTCAGCCATCTTTTTCGCGAGCCGTGTGGCATCTTCGGGATTCAGCGCGTAGCCCGCCCAGTAATCGAGCGTGTTTTCTCCGTCGTGCTTGTCGTTCATCCCCGCGATTTCGCTCTCATTCGGGATGCGCCACGTCTCGCCCGTAAGTTTTGCTAGCCACGCTGCGTAGGCCTTCGCCTGCCCCAGTGTGATACCGCTCGCGGGATAGTTTTCCGTTCCGGGCTCGATCTTGTAGCTCTTGTCGAATTCCGCGAATTGCGCGCGGGTCACTTCGAAGCGCCCGATCTCCAGCGGTGCTCGCTTCACCACTTCCGGAATCAGCACCGATTTTGCGCCCTTGGTCTTGGCCGCAAAGGCAACGCCGTAGCGGCCTTCCACGCGCCCGGCATCCTTCGCGCGCAGTGCCTGGTCGAGCGGCGAGCCTTCTTTCAGCGCTTCATTCTCCGCCTTCGCCGTCTTGAAGAGATGCTTGTCGAACCACGCCACTTCCTCTTCCACCTTGCGCATCTGGTGCGTCAGCTTGCGCGGCCCGTGCGGCTCGCCGGGAAACAGCACGAGCTTCGCCTGCTTGTTGTAGTACTGCAGCGCGCGGAAAAACGACCAGCTTTGCGCGGGCGGCACGTTGCGGTCGGCCGTCCCGTGGAAGATGAGTACCGGGGCCTGCACGCGGTCCATCTTGAAGAACGGCGATTTGCGGATGTACAGCTCGGGGTCTTCCAGCGGCGACTTGCCGAAATAATACGCATCGAACGATTCGCCGAAATCCACGTTGCCCCAGTCACTGATCCACTCCACGTCCCCGGCGCCGACGCTTGCCGCTTTGTACCGCGCCGGATACGTCGTAATCAGGCTGATGGAAAGAATCGAGCCGTTCGACCAGCCCAGCGTCGCGATGCGGTCCGCGTCGGCCATGCCTTTCGCAATCAGAAAATCCACACCCATGTTGATGTCCGGCGTTTCCAGGTCGTAGTACTTGCCGCAGCAGATGGACTCCACCCACTTCAACCCGTAATTTCCGCTGCCGTGATAATTGGGCCGCAGCACAAACGCGCCGCGCTGCGTCAGCAGGTTCAGGGGATACGCCCAGCTCTCGTCCCAGGCATCCATGTCCCACCCGGTCGGCCCGCCGTGAATCGCGGTGATGAGTGGATACTTCTTCCCGGCTTCATAATTCGTGGGGTAGTAGAGGACGCCCTCGACTTCTTCGTCCTGCGAGCCCTTCCAGCGGATCACCTCGGTCTTCGCGAACACGCGCCCATTCGTCAGGCCCTCGTTCAGCTTGGTGATCTGCGCGGGCGAGCCGATCTTCGTGCCATCGAGCTGCGCGCGGTAGAGCTGCGGCAGCTTGCTTGCCGTAGAGCTCGTGTACACCATCGTTTTCCCGTCCTCGCTGAGCGTGAAGCCCTGCAGGTTCCAGGCGTGCTCTCCCTCTAGCGATTGCCGCCGCCAGGTCATCCCGCTTGCTGTTTTTTCAGCCGTGTAACGCGCCACCTCGGATCGGCTGCCCGCCGCGAGCTCGGCGATGAATCCGTCCGGCGACGTCTCGAGGCCGTTGCTCAATCCGTTCTCCCAATCGAGGTTGACCTGCGTGATTTTCCCGCTCGCGACGTCGTAGAAATACGCGAGATGGATCGTCGCCGTCAGAAATCGCGGATCGGTCGAATACGGCGCCGCGGCATAAAACCCCGAGCTGTCGTGCGCCCAGCTATAACCGGATGGCCGGATCCGCCCTTCCGTGAAAATCTGTTTTTCCGTGCCCGCCGAAAGGTCGTGGAGAAAGACCACCGGAGGGATCTTCTGATCGAACTGGTACCGCAGGCTGCGCTGGTGCGTCGCCACGGCATACTTGCCGTTGCGCGAAAGGCTCCAGTTGCCGATCCAGTCGGAGTTCTGCGTCAGCCGCGTGATTTTGCCGCCCTTGACGGCAATCTTGAACAGCCGCACCGGCGGCGTGTGGTTTTCATCATCGACGACCTGCGAATCGTCCTTCTTTTTCTTCAGCTCCTGTTCGAAGAGAGCCGGGTCCTCCTCCGCGCTGTAAAGAATTGTCTCGTTATCCAGCCACTCGATGCGTTGCGGCGCGCGCGCGAGCTCGGTGAGCGGCCAGGGCTCGCCGCCGCGCGGGTTGATCAGCCAGATTTGCAACGGCGCGGTGTCCGGTTTCGCACCTGGCCGGGCACGGCTGCTCAGAAACGCGATGGTTTCGCCGTTCGGCGACCAGCGCGGGCCGTTGTAGTTGTCGCTTCCGCGGGTGAGCTGGATTTCGCGCGCATCCGCCAGGCTCGTGAGGAACAGGTTGGAAGCGCGCCCATCCTTCTCCTTGTCGCCGGCGGCCTTGATCCAAACCAGCCATTTTCCATCCGGTGAGATGCGGTATTGTCCGGCCGATTCGTTATAGATAAAATCTTCCGGCTTCCACGGCTGTTTCTGCGCCGCTACTTTTGAATCCTCTGCAGCGCCTGCGCAAAACGCCGCGCCTCCCAGTCCCACCGCAATCAGTACTGCCGCCAGCCATTTTCCTCGCATCGCTTTGCTCCTCGATTTCAAATTCCGTCTGCTCATCCGTCCCGATAAGGAATTCGTGCGCGCCGCACAGCATAGTCGAATTGACGTTGCTTGGGAATCGTGCTAACCGAATAGGCGCACTCCACGGAGAGGAACGCTCATGCCACCCGCAAAAGCCGTTTTCACTCACGAAACCTTTCGATTCTTCCGCGAATTGAGCCGTTACAATCACAAAGACTGGATGGACGCGAACCGCGAGCGCTACCACGAGCATGTCGTTGCGCCGTTCCGGCGGTTCCTCGAAGCCATGACACCTGCCGTTCTCGCCCTGGATTCGCGCATTGCTGTCAGCGGCCGCACCGGCGCCAATTTCTCCCGCATCAATCGCGATATCCGGTTCGCCAAAGACAAGACTCCCTACCGCACGCAAATGTATCTCCAGTTTCACGGCGTCTCGCAGAAGGGCAGGGAAGCGGCCCAGCTCTACGTGGGCCTCTCCGCCGATTCTGTCACCGCCGGCTTCCGCATTTATGCCGGCGAACCTCGCAAGCTGTCCGCGCTGGCGCAGATCGCCGCGCCTCGCGTGCTGGCGAATCCCCGCTGGCTTGGACAGCAGAAAAAACGCCTCGGCCGCCGCTATGAGAGCTACTGGTACACGATGGAGAAAGGGGAGTGGACGAAACACGGCGGCTGGCCGATGACGCCGGAGGAGTGGAAGAAAATTCTCGGCTGGATCGTCCGCCGGAAAATGCCGCCTGCCGCCGCGACGCGCGCCAATTTTCCCGCCGAAGCGGCGCGCATCTTCCGCGACCTTTTTCCTCTCTATCGCTTCACATCGTCGAAAGAGTGAGCGTCACGGCGCCCAGAGGCGCAGGCCGATCAAGTGCCAGGACGCGAAGAACGCCGTCACGATGCAGCACGCCAGCGCGACGAGCAGCGAATGAAAGCGCACGCCGGGATGAATCTCATCCTTTGGCACGCGCAGCGCCAGCACCAGCCCGCTCACCGAAAACACGGCAAAAAGCAGCGTTCCCGCGCAGACAAGCAGCGACCACAGATTGACGACGCCCAGCGTGCCCACCGCTTTCGAGAAGCCGGACACCGCGGCAATCAGCGATAGGACGGCCAGCAGCGGCACCCCGCGCACGGCAAGGTGCCGCACGTTTTTCATCTTTCCCAATATCCACAACACCATCCACACAGCGGCGAAGAGAAGCGTGCTGGCCATGAGTACGCTGCACAGCGCGAGCAATCCCAGCCGCGCGTAGGGCGAAAAAATACTGCCTTTCTCCGCGTAAGCCAGCCCGTCGATTCCCGAGTTTACGTACACGGTATTCCCGGCGTTATCGGTGAAGAAAACCGTGCTCGGCTCCGGTTCCTTTTCGGTGCGGAAGAGGTTCTTGCCGACGGGAAGGATGGTCTCGTGCTTGCCCCCAAAAAGTCCCGAGCGTGTAAGCCGCCCCTTTTCCAGGCGAACGATCACGCCCGCCAGCAAATCCTCGAGGAAGAAAAACAATTGGACGCGCGGCGCCCGCGGGGCGTAGTAGCCGGCAAACTTCTCGAGTTCGCTGGCCGGAAGTTGGATCACCGGTTGCTTCGGTTTCGGAAAATCCTTCGAGAGAAATTCAATCGCCAGGTGATTCATTTCCTGCAGCGCTTTTCCGGAAACCGTGCTGTTGAGCAATACCACATAGCCCCAGTCCTGCTCGGGCATGTACCGGTAGCTGGAGATGAACCCGTTGATCCCGCCGTCGTGACCGTGCGTAACCACGCCGCCATCCAGCTCCGTGTAGCTGGCGAGGCCGTAACCCAGCCGCAACCCGTTCTTCGCCGACGAAATCGTCTCCGGGTACTCCATCCGCGCAATCGTTTCGGGCTTTACAATCTGCGTTTCGCCGGTCTTTCCTCGTCGCAGGAAGAATTGCACCAGCTTGGCCAGTTCTCCCGCGGAAGCCTTCATGTCGCCCGCCGGCCTCAGGTAAATCTGCTTGTACGCTATGGCCTGCGGCGGGTTCTCTCCGTAGCCCTGCGCGAGGAGAGCACGGTTGGCTTCCGTCACGCGAAAATCGCCGCGCGTAATGCCCAGCGGCTCCAGAATGTTCTGCCGGATGAACTGGTCGAACGGTTGCCCGCTCGTCCTTTCGATGAGATATCCCGCGATCCCGTAGCCCGGGTTCGAATACGAGAAGCGGGTACTCGGCGGCCAGCGTACCTCCTGCGGCCCCGGATGCTCCTGAAATACTTTCAGGAGTGGAATGTCCGGCGGGTCTCTCCGGTTATAGGTCTCGCTGAACGACATGTCGTCAAAGCCGGCGCTGTGCTCGAGAAGATGGACGATGCGCACGGGGCTCGACGCGTCCCATTTATTCTTGACGGGCACTTCCGGCGCGACGTCGGAAAGCCGCGCGTACAGATTGATCCTGCCTTCTTCCTGCAATCTCAAAAGTGCGAGCGCAACAAACGTCTTGCTCACCGAGCCGACGCGGAATTCGGTATCGCAGGTGACCTCCTGGTTCGCGGCGATGTCCGCCTTGCCGATTCCGCCGCACCACAGCACTTCGCCCTGCGAGACGAGCGCCACCCCCGCGCCAGGAACATGATTTTTCTCCAGAACGTCTTTCATCGCCTTTTGCAGTTCTTCGAGCGTCTTGGGGTGCGGGAGTTCCTCTTTTTTCTGGGCCGAGACCGGGCCGGAGAGAATCAGCAGGGTCGAAGCCAGAAGGGCTGCTATCCAGCGAATGCGGAGTGGGCGCATGTTCTCTCCTGAGGGAAGTAGAAACAAATGTTGCGTCAAATGACGCCGCATTCTATCTCCGATGGGCCGCCGCGCAAACAGGCGCCGGGGGGCGCGCTAGTGGGTCAGTTTGAGCTAGGTGGGCAGGAGTTGTGTCCGAAAACCCTCCTGCGATCCGGCGGATTGCCTCCGAGTGCCCCGTCATCCGCTCGCGATCTACCAAGACTACCAACCTTAGATTCGCAAGCTTTTCGCCCATGCTTCAGGATCAGTGAGATTGCGAGGTCCGGCAACTGAGGGCATCAATGAGATGTGGGCGCAGCCCACACACAATGTCAACGCCCGGCTGCAACGCAAGTTAGATCATGGGTGCGACGTCGACCGTGATGAGGTTACAGGTGAGGTAGGAGTCTTGACACCCTGGAGCCCGCTCCAGAATGGTGCGAACCGATGCGATCGGGCCGCCTGCCGCGATGCCGTCGTAGTACGATCCGAACGTCGGCTTGCTCGTTGTCACCGAGTCCGAATAGGCCAAGAGGAGATATGCGGACGCAACGTCACCGCAGTCGGTTATCCACGCCGAACGGCGGATAGTCCGGAGTTTTTCGATAGCAGCTTTGTACTCATTAAGGTTTTTGTTGCCGGGGACCCCTTTCATCCGTAGGACCCTCCCCGTTTTGTCGCACAGCGGCTGCGAGCTGAAGAATTTGAGCTCAAGTAGCGTCGCGCCTTCGGGATCGAAGAGCACAAGGTCGATGCAGTGCCACTCCGTTCGGCAATCAAGGTTCGGCATGTCGGCGAGGAGTCGCTGAACGATGAAGAAGCGGAACACGCTCTCATTCCAGTGCGCTAGTGGTACGCGCGCCAGCTCGTGTAGAACGTCGGCACAGGCGGCTGAGAGAACCGCGATTAGAGAGGCGGGCGTCAGCGCCGAACGCAGTGGTGATTGCTCATCTGAAGAAGACATTGCGACTCAAATTCTGTTTAAGCTGACCTGGATAATACTGGTCCTGGCCGTCCTAAGACCAAACTCCCGGCGGCGGACCGGGGCAGCAACTGTTTTGATTCTAACGACTTCCTCCATGTCCAACAACTATCCGCCCAGTTTCAGGCGGGCCAGCCCGAAAATTCCGGATCGACTTCGCCGCGCGCCCCAGTTCTTTCTGGTCCGGCTGCCAACTCCCGAATAGTCGCGCACTCGGAAGCTATCCTAGCGCCTCGCACACCTCCTCGGATGTGGGCCCGCTTCGCGGAGTGGCCGGTCTTACCGAAAATAGCTGAGAGCCAAACTGACGCACTTTCCGGGGCGCGACGCCGATTGACGCTCCGGGGCGGGTCGCATACGATTCCCGGTGCGAAGCCCGTGGAACGCGCTCCCGGAAAGCCGGCGCGCGCGAAATCATCGCGAAACCGGCTTTGCAAATCGCCACGAGGAGAATTTATGTCACGCCTGGCCCGCCGGATTGCTTTTCTGTCTTTGTGTTTTGCCGGAGCGACCACAGCTCTTGCGCAGCGGCCCGAGCCGCCGCCGCAGACTCCTCCCGCGGCTCCCGAAAAGCCGAAGGACGAAAAGAAGGCGCCTCCCGAGGAGAAGGTTGTCCCGACGAAGCATTCCTTCCGCATTGGCGGGCAGGAGATCAAGTACACCGCCACTGCTGGTACGCTGCTTTTGAAGCTCGAAGATGGTACACCCAAGGCCAGCGTCTTCTACATCGCCTACACCAAAGACGACGCCAGCGATCTGTCGCAGCGGCCCGTGACGTTTACCTTCAATGGCGGACCGGGCTCGTCTTCGGTCTGGCTGCACCTCGGCGCTTTCGGCCCGCGCCGCGTGCAAATGGGCGATGCCGGCTCGCTCCTCCCGCCGCCCTACAAGCTCGTGGACAACGAATCGTCTCTCCTCGATGTAACCGATCTTGTATTCATTGATCCGGTCTCGACCGGCTACAGCCGCGCCGTTCCGGGCGAACCGCCCAAGCAGTTCCATGGCATCGAGGAAGATGTGCAGTCCGTCGGCGATTTCATCCGTCTTTACACCACCCGTTACAGGCGCTGGTCCTCGCCGAAATTCCTCGCCGGGGAAAGCTACGGCACCACCCGCGCCGCGGGCCTCTCCGGCTATTTGCAGCAGCGCTACGGGATGTACCTCAACGGCATCGTCCTGATTTCTTCGATCCTCAATTTCGAAACCGCCGAATTTGACGCCGGCAACGACCTGCCCTACCTCCTCTATCTGCCCACCTACACGGCCATCGCCTGGTATCACAAAAAGCTCCCCGCGGATTTGCAGGGCGACTTGCAGAAGGCCATCGCCGAATCCAGAAAATTTGCCCTCGGCGAGTATGCGGACGCTCTGATGGCGGGCGACACCTTGACGGAAGCGCAGCGCGCCGCGATCTCGCAAAAACTCGCCCGTTTGACCGGGCTTTCGCAACAGTATGCGGACGAGAGCAACCTCCGTGTGCCGATCTTCCGTTTTACGAAGCAGCTTCTTCGCAGCGAACGCCGCACCGTCGGGCGCATTGACGGACGCTTCACGGGCATTGACCGGGATGGAGCGGGAGACCGCCCCGATTACGATCCCAGCATCGCCGCGATTACCGGCCCCTACGCCGCCACGCTGAACGATTACGTGCGCAACGACTTGAAATTCGAGAGCGACCTGCCCTACGAGATTCTCACCGGCCGCGTTCGGCCCTGGAACTATTCGCCGTACGAAAACCGCTACGTCAACGTTGCGGAGACGCTCCGCGGCGCAATGACGCAGAATCCGTTCCTCCACGTCTTTGTGGCCAAGGGATACTACGATTTGGCAACGCCGTTCTTCGCCGCCGACTACACCTTCGACCATCTGGGGATCGATCCCTCGCTGCGCAGCCACCTCAGCGGCGCCTATTACGAGTCCGGGCACATGATGTACGCCCATCTGCCCTCGCTCGCGAAACTCAAGCAGGACATCGCCCAGTTCATGCGCTCGAGCGTTCCGAAGTGAAGCGATTGCTTTCGATCGCCGTCTGGATCGCTATCGCGCTTGCGGGCGCCGGCGCTCTCTCCACGATCGCTTTCCACCGCGGCGAGCCGCTCAACGCCACATGGTTTGTGCTCGCCGCGGGCTGCTGCTATCTCGTCGCGTACCGTTTCTACTCTGCGTTTCTCGCTGCCCGTGTCCTCGCCCTCGACGACACGCGCGCCACTCCCGCCGAGCGTCATGACGACGGCCGAGACTTCGTGCCCACGAACAAGTGGGTTCTCTTCGGACACCATTTCGCCGCTATCGCCGGCCCCGGCCCGCTGGTCGGCCCGACTCTCGCCGCTCAGTTCGGCTATCTGCCCGGGACCCTCTGGCTGATTGCCGGCGCCGTTCTCGGAGGCTGCGTGCAGGACTTCGTGATTCTATTCTGCTCCATGCGGCGCAACGGCAAATCGCTCGGCCAGATGGCCCGCGAGGAAGTCGGCCGCCGCGGCGGCTTTATCGCCCAGCTCGCCGTGCTCGCCATCATGGTGATTCTTCTCGCGGTCGTCGCGCTGGTCGTCGTCAATGCGCTCAAGTCTTCTCCCTGGGCAACGTTCACGCTCGCGATGACGATTCCCATCGCGCTTCTCATGGGCGTCTATCTGCGCCACTGGCGTCCGGGACGTGTGCTGGAAGCCTCGCTCCTGGGGCTGTCCCTTGTGATCTTCGTCGTGGTCGCGGGACAATGGGTCGCCGATGCGCCCTCCTGGGCGAGCGTCTTCACCCTCTCCGGCACCGCGCTGGCCATCGCCATCATCGCTTACGGCTTTGCCGCTTCCGCGCTGCCCGTGTGGCTGCTGCTCGCGCCGCGCGATTATCTGAGCGCCTTCATCAAAGTCGGCGCCATCTTGGCCCTTGCCGCCGGCATCCTCCTCGTCCGGCCCACGGTCCTCATGCCGCCGCTCACGCGCTTCATCGACGGTTCCGGCCCCATCTTCGCGGGAAAGATTTTTCCGTTCTGCTTCATCACCATCGCCTGCGGCGCGTTCAGCGGTTTCCACTCGCTGGTCGCCAGCGGCACCACGCCGAAGATGATCCAACGAGAAGGCCACGCCCGGCTGATCGGTTACGGCGCGATGCTGATGGAATCCTTCGTCGGCGTCATGGCCATGGTGGCGGCTTGCGCCATGACGCCCGGCGTCTATTTCGCCATCAACAGCCCGGCCAGCATCGTCGGCGCCACCGCCGAAGCTGCGTCCGCCACAATCACCGGATGGGGCTACGCGCTCGACCCGCACACCATGCACGACCTGGCCCGGGCCGTTGGCGAGCAAACGCTCCTCAACCGCGCCGGCGGCGCTCCGTCGCTCGCCGTCGGCATGGCGCAGATTTTTTCCAGCACCATCGGCGGGCCGCGCCTGCTCGGCATCTGGTATCACTTTGCGATCATGTTCGAAGCGCTTTTCATCCTCACCGTGCTGGATGCCGGCACGCGCGTCGGCCGCTTCATGGTGCAGGAGCTCGGAGGCCGCCTGTGGAAGCCGCTGGCCCGCACCGGCTGGATGCCGGGCATCCTGCTTTCCAGCGGCGCGATCGTCGGCATGTGGGGATATTTTCTCTATCAGGGCGTGACGGATCCGCTCGGCGGGATCAATTCGCTATGGCCGCTCTTTGGGATTGCCAACCAGTTGCTCGCGGCCACCGCGCTTGTCGTCGCCACGACCATCCTGATGAAAATGGGCCGCTGGCGCTGGCTCTGGGCGACCCTCGTGCCCATGGCCTGGCTCGTCATTGTCACGATGACCGCGAGTTATCAAAAAATCTTCGACCCCAATCCGCGCATCGGCTTTCTGTCCTACGCCGCTGCACTCTCGGCACAGATCGCCTCGGGAGCGATTCCCGCCGCGAAGATTGCGGAAACGCATCGCGTGATCTTCAATCAACGCCTCGATGCAGTCGTTACCGCCGCGCTCGCGCTGATGATTCTCGCGCTCCTCCTCGACGCGCTGCGCCACTGGTACGGTCTCATCACGCGCCGCATCGAGCCGGTTCTGCACGAAGCCCCTTACGTCGCAACGCAATGGGTGGAGGGAGACTGATGCCTCCCGTTCTCAGCGGGGCACGCTTCAGCCTGCCCTCTCTTGTGCGATGGGCGAAGCTTACCCTGCGATCCGCCTGGCGCTCCCTCCGTGAATGGTCCGGCGACTCCGCCTATGAGCGCTATCTTCGCGTTACCGCCGCAAAGCGCGGCGCGCCTCGCCCGCTTTCTCCCGCTGAGTTCTATGTCGAGCAACTCGAACGCCGCTACTCACGTCCCACCCGCTGCTGTTAGTGCCGGGGCACGCTCCCTTGCTCCGCCTAGAGTTCCTCCTCTTCGTCTCGCCGTTTGTGCGGTGTGATTTTCGTGGTCAGTTTCACGCCGTGTGTGCGCAAGCCGGCGAGAATCGCGCGCCGCGTCTCCACCGGAAGAGCTTCCGGCGCATACACGCCGGAAAGCTCGCGGGGAAAAAACTTTACGAACAGGGAAGCCATGTGCGCGGTGACATACGCCACCGGCGTCGAAAACAACCCCTGTCGCCGGATTTGATACAGCGTCGGAAACGTGCAATCCGTGCGGATCAGCAGCGGCTGTTCTTTCTTCTCGCCGCGGACCAGGATGGCCGCCGCGAAGCGCGCATTTTGCAGGATGCCTTTGCGGATGAGCTTTGCCACCAGCCGCGGCGTGGGCGTTTGAGGAAAACGGTGCCGCGCCATCCCGCGCGAACGATTCAGCTTGCCCTGGCGGTGCCAGCGCGCCAGCCGGTCGATCTCGTTCCCGCCGATCTTCACGTCGAGCTCTTGCATCGGGATGAAGTGCGGCAGCGTCGCCACCTCGTCCTGCGCGACCAGCAACACGCGCGCCGTTCCGATGGGCTCCGGGAAGCGGAAGGTTTCCGGTTCCGAGAATCGCTTTCCGAAGACGAACCGGCCGCCGCGAAAGACCCGCGGGTGCGAGACTGCTTCATCGAAGGACACTTCCGGCGACCACTGGGAGATGGGATCGTCGCTCTCCGTGCTCTCGTAGAGACGGATGTGCACAGTTTCGACGCGATCCAGCGAATCCGCCGCCTTCCGCACCAGAAGATTCGTCAGTCCCGGCGCCGCGCCCATATTGATCAGCGCCGCGCGGTTTTTCTTTTTGAAGCGCTTCGCATAGCGGAGTTGTTCGGCCTTGAAGGGATGCCGCCTGAGGTGGGAGCTCAGGTCCAGGTAATGCGCCCGCAAGCGCAGCGCCGCGCGCATCACGATTTCGTTGCAGACGGAAGCGGTGGCGTTGATGATGAGCTGCGAACCGCGCCCGGCGCGCACGATCCCGCGCAGATTGCGCGCATTCACGTCGATGAGGGGAATCTGGCTTTTTTTCCCGAGGAAGCGTCGTGCGCGTTCGGGGTCGCGGTCCCCGCACAGGACGCTGTGCCCCTGTTTCTTGAGCAGTTGTGCCAGCAGAGAGCCCGTGGCTCCCGCGCCGAGAACGAAGATGCGCATGTGCGCGAAACTCTATCATATTCCGTCGGCCCGTCATCGCATCGCCCCCGCATGAGTTGCACTCGGCCAGGCACAGGCGTATGATGAGCCGTACTCCGACCCCCGCCACCTGCAGGAGAGACATCCCATGGCGACGGGGGCGATGCCCCGGCATCGGCCGGGATTGAGGGTCCGGATGGAAACGTCCGCGCCTCCCGCGCTTGGAAAGGAGAAACGCCACTGGGCGACCTGCCCTGGCGT
>JBGQHF010000079.1:0-16631 GCA_041497835.1 Terriglobia bacterium | reverse complement strand
GGCAGGGCGAACAGCCGAAGCGCTCCAGGCTGTGGAACCGCAAGAGATCCGCCTCGGGATGGCTCGTAAACGGGGCGTCCTTGCTCTTCCCTACGCCGAGCAAAGCTTTCGTCAGCACTAGATTCGGCGGAACGACCTTCGGATCCGTCGCCAGGTGGCACGATTGACAGCGGTCCACGAGCCCGCCGGAGCCCAAATTGTTCAGCGCCAGGCTTGCCGGATTGACGTTGATCTGACGAATCTCTTCCGGGATTTCCTGAGCCGCGCGCAGCAGGCTCTTGAGCTGGTCCGGCGTCAAACTGGTCATTTGTTCTTTCTTGTATTCCTCGATTTGCGCATCGAGAGCGCTAACCTCCTTGAGCGCCGCGATGCGGTCCGAGGTCAGCGCGGCCTTCTGCTCTTTCAGGTCCAGGAACATCTTGTCCAGTTCGAAAAAGTCGGCCTCTTTCTTTTCGATCTTCCCTTCTTTGGTGTGCAGCTCGATGGTGTACTTTTCCTTCTTGGCGTCTTCGACGTCCTGCTGGCGGCTGTTCCGGCTGCTGGAACCCTTCGGCGCCAGCTCGAGATGGTAAGTCAGCGCCTGGACCTTTCCTCGCGCGGTCGTGAAGGAGTCGGTGATGTCGCCCAGCTGCTGATTGACGAGAGATGTTTGCTTCTCGAGTTCGGCAAGGCGGGGCGCAGCGGCCTTCTGGGCGGCATCGCGCGCTTGCTGCAGCTCCTTGTACCGCGGCGACTCCTCCATGGCCCTGAGCGCGGATTGCTGTTTCGGGATTTCCTGCTTCAGGAACTTCGTGTAGGCGGCCGTAAAGCGGCCCTGGTAACCGCGCCAGGGGCGCAAACCGAAAAATTCATCGTAGAGCGCCCACGTGAGCGACAGGACGAGCAGAAACGAACTAACCAGAATCGCCGCGCTGTAGGATTTCCCTACAACCGGGTCTTCCGCCTGAACCTCTTTCTGGACATCCGGCACGCCAAGCCTCCCCGGCAAGATTCACGAAAAGTACGGACGGAAACTCACTCCGCGCACGACGGAAAACAGGCCCGTCATCCAGACGAACCGTGCAGCAGACCGCCTCAGACGCTGAACCAGGGCGTCACCCACACGTACTTAATCCGGAACAGCAGCCGCAACGCGATCTTCACCGGCAGCGAGAGCATCAGGATCAAAAAGGTGTGCAGGGTGATGATCTGCAGCAGCGTCATCCGCTGATAGAGTTTTTTTGAAAACTCCGTCAACAGGCACACCCGGTGCATCAGATACCCGGCGACGACGAAATATGCCCCGGTCGCGATTCCGCCGAAAATCAACCGGCCCCAGAAGTTGTCCGGCACAAACCAGCTGAACGGCACGACCTGATTCAGGTTGCGGTTGACGGCGAAGTCCAGCCGCGTGTGGTCCCAGGTCTGGGTCGGCCAGAACCACATCCACCCCGGACCGCGAATGAACGTGCCGATCACGATCATCACGATCCACAGACCGAGGAATCCGAACAGAAACGTCCAGATTGCAAACTTGCGCTGCTTATACGTGTAGTAGCCGTTGCCTAAAGGGTTGACGTCTATGTAAGGGATGGCCATGAGGCCGACGATGATCAGCGTCGGCATCACTACGCCGGCGATCCAAGGGTCGAAATAGACAAGCATTTCCTGAAGTCCCAGGAAGTACCATGGCGCCTTGGCCGGGTTCATCGTCAGGTTGGGATTGGCGGGTTCCTCGAGCGGCGCATTCAGCGTGATGGACCAGATGGTCAGAATCACCGTGACGATGATGGCCGCAAGAAACTCGATGCGCAGAAGAAACGGCCAGACGTGTACTTCACGGTCCCAGCCCATCTTCCACGGGAAAATCTTGCGATGGTGGGTCTTGGCCAAAGCCGGGTCGGCGCCCAACTGATCAATGAGCTTGTCCGTTTGAAACGCTTGGCGAAACCCGTACCACGTGTAGAACGGCACGAGAAACAGCATGGCGACAATCGGGATGTTGTCGGGCAGCGAGACAATTTCCCAGAGCTGGCGCCAGTCTCCCCACATGGAATGCTGCCTCCGTTACTTCATCCCGCTAGGCCGCAGGATTACGGGCCGCGGGCTCTTCTCTTCCTTCATTTCCGATTCGAGCATCACCGGGGCGGGCCCGGAGATGCCGCCATCCTTTCGCACGCGCCAGAAATGCACGCCCATGAACACTGCCGCAATCAGCGGAATCGCGATGCAATGCCAGATGTAAGCGCGGAGGAGCGCGTTGGCGTCCACGATCGAGCCGCCAAGGAGGGCAAACCGCACGTCGTTGAATGGCGTCATGCCCAGTTGCGGCCCGAAGGGTCCCTCCGTCCCAAGCAAGGGCGTCGCCCGCGCCATGTTCGTGCCGACCGTGACGGCCCAGAAGCCGAGCTGGTCGTCGGGCAACAAATAACCGGTGAAGGAGAGCAGCAGCGTCAGAACCATGAGAATGACGCCGACGCACCAGTTGAATTCCCGCGGGCGCTTATAGGAGCCGGTGAGGAACACACGAAACATGTGCAGCCATACGGCGATGATCATCAAGTGCGCCGCCCAGCGGTGCATATTCCGCAGCAGTTTCCCGAACGGCACGTCGTGCTCCAGATAAAGAATGTCGCGGAAGGCCTGGACCTTCGATGGGTGGTAGTAAAACATCAGCAGGACGCCGGTGAAGGTCAGCACGATGAACAGGTAGAAGGTCATTCCACCCATCCCCCAGGTGTAGCTGTATCGGACGGCGTCGCGATTGATCTTCGCCGGATGAAGATGGAAGAAGACGTTGCTGAGAATGCCCAGGGCGCGGCTGCGCGGCGTGTCTTCATGCTTGACGCGGAAGACGGACCGGAAGAGCTGCGTTTTCTCCGGCTCCTTCAGCCCTTCCAGCTCTTCCTTGCCCTTCTCCTTCAGGACTTGCGGAAGCGCCTTGGCGTCCTGCTTGATCTGTTCCAGCAGGCCGGGGCCTTTCTTTGTGCCGTTTTCCTCGGGCATCCCGATTCTCCCTGAAGCAGGCTCCTTTCGGTGACCCGCCCTAACCTCTACGCCGGCAAATACGCGCCGGAATTATCGAATTCGTCGCGCCCCACCTTCACGTCGCGGACGTAGAGCCGGTTCGTGTCCACGATGACCTGGCCGGTGGCGTCCAGCTCGACGTGCGCGCGGTCCATCGGCCTCGGCGCGGGACCCTCGAAGTTGACCCCTTCGCTGTCGTAGCCGCTGCCGTGGCAAGGGCATTTAAACTTATTCTCCGCGGGTTTCCAATCCGGCGTGCATCCCAGATGCGTGCAGCGCGCGAAGATCACGAACATGCGGCCGGGCGCGCGGACAACCCAGATCCGGTAGTCGCGCTGAAATTTCGTCTCTACGCCGAGGGCGAAGTCCGAGGGATAGCCGATCGAAAAGACGGTCTTGGGTTCAAACAGCGACCGCGGGAAGAAAAACCGGAGGAACATGAGAAAATTGACGCCCAGATACCCGTAGATGCAGGACCAGATGATCCGGCGGCGCATCGTATCCGGCGCAGCATCGGAAGAACTGCCTCCAGTTTTCTTGCTGGCGGGTTTACCTGCCGCAGGGACGGAGGGAGACCCAATGGGAGTTCCTGCAGGCTTAGCGTCCCCGAGATCCGGCATGTCGGCGCGTGTCCCTCGCACTGATCTGGAAGCACACAAATACTACTCTGGAGCAGAGACTATATATTCCGTCGCGCGAATGCTGTCAAGGCAGAATCCGCGTGGAAATGATTCTCTCGTTACGCGGACGAGCCGGACGCCGCCGGCTGCGGCACAAAATTCTCCGGCGAGCCGCCGGCGGCACGCAAGACCAGATCGGCGAGCGCCGCAATGAACAGGGGCGAATCACCCACGGCGGGCATCATTCGAAATGTCTCGATGCCGTGCTCTTGGGCCTCTTCGCGCGCCTCGATGTTGATCTCGTGCAGCGTCTCGATGTGTTCCGTGACGAACGAGATCGGAACGACCAGTAGTTCCTTCACGTCCTCGCGCCCCAGCCGCTCCAGGGTTTCGTGAAGAGAAGGTTCCAGCCATTTGGCCGGGCCCACGCGGCTCTGGTAGCACAGCCCGTGAGATTTTGGCCAGCCCGCGATGTTTGCTCTGCCTTGTTCACACACGAGCCGCACCGTCTCCCGAATTTGCATCGGATACGGGTCGCCCTTTTCGACCAGGCTCATGGGCAGACCGTGTGCGCTGAAAAGCAGCTGAATGCGGTTGCTGTCCGGAAACTGCCGCAAGACGGCGCCGATCTTTTCGACAAGCGACTGGATGTACAGCGGATGATCGTAGAACTGCTCGATCAGTTTTTCCGGCGGACCCGCGCCGGACTTTCCATATACGCGCCGCCACTCTTTCAGGCTGCTGAGCGTGGTCGCATAGGAATAGTGCGGGTACAACGGCAGCAGGATGATTTCATCGAGAGGCGCGGCCTGGCGCAGGATTTCCACGGCCTCCACGGTCATCGGATGCCAGTAGCGCATGGCGACGACGACGACGGCGTCCATGTGCGGAGCGAGGGCTTCCGCCAGACGATCCCGCTGGCGTTCCGTGAGGGCGCGAATGGGCGAGCGGCCGCCGATCTCCGCGTATTTCTGCGCAACAGGCTTGGAGCGGCGCGAGGCAATGAGCTTGGCGACGGGCCTCCGCAAGAAATTCAGCGGGCCCAGAGGAATGATGTCCGGGTCGAGGAAAAGATTGAGCAAAAAAGGCTCGACCGCGCCGGGCGAGTCCGGCCCGCCCAGTTGAAATAGAACGACCCCGACGCGCTTCTTCCCCGCCACCCTATCTCTCTTTCTGCACCAATTTCTTCAAGCGCTCAATCTCATCCCGAAGGGCTGCCGTCCGGCGTTCCACGCTCAGGTAAAACAGAAAGAAAATTGCCCAGCCTGCCATGTAGGCCGCCAGCACACTATCCAGATTTTTCATCGTGCCTCCACTTCGCGCCGCAATCCGTCTACGTCCGCACGCATCGCCTCGAGCCTGTACCGCGCACGAAGCAACAAAATCATCAACCCCGTGAATGCGCCCCACACCAGGAGGTAGGCCACGCGCATTCGGGGTTCGAGACCCGATCCGGGCCCGCCAAGAATCACCGGCTGAGGATGCTGCGTCCGCCACCACCGAATCGAAAAATACACCAGGGGCACGTCCAGGAACGCGAAGATGCCGAAGATCGCAGACAGCAATGCGCGCTTGTCTCCCTCCTCCACCATCGAGCGAAGCAGGAGATACGAGATATAGAGGAGCCACAGCACGAACGTTAGGGTGAGCCGCGCATCCCACGTCCACCAGATGCCCCAGACGGGGTGCGCCCAGATGGGCCCGGTCACCAATACGACGGAGATGAACACGAGCCCAACTTCCGCGGCGGCAACGCCCAGCCAGTCCCATTTGTGCTCCCGGCGGAACACATAGAGGAGATTCGCGGTGAAGCAGACGCCCATCGCGATAAATGCCGTGAACGCGCTCGGCAGGTGAAGATAGAAAATCTTTTGGATTGGGCCCATCGTGCGCTCAACCGGCGCATAGAAAAAAGCGAGATAGGTTGTGATTGCAATGAGGAACAGGACCGTCAGCGCGGTGAGCGCGGTCTTCAGCATCGGTGGCCTCCCAGTATTTGGGCTACATGCTTCGAGAACTGCATCACAATCTCATTCCTCCAACAGATATTCGCCGAAAAGCCATAGTGCCGTCAAAAAAACGATATCAAATGCCGCCAAAATTCCCAGCCAGTCCAGCCGGAGTGAGGGTGCTTCCGCAAGCAGGGCTGCGGTCGCTTCCGTGCTGGCAATCAGGACCGGCGTCAGGAGCGGAAGCAGGAGCAGTGGCAGAAGCAGTTCGCGCATTCGGGCCTGCGCCGAAATGGCCGCCATCGCCGTTCCTGTCACGCAGACTCCCAGGCTGCCGGCGAACAGCACCAGCAGAAGGGACGGCCACACCTTTAGCACGGGAACATTGTAGAGCACCGAGAATACAGGAAGCAGGAGGAGCTCGGTAAGCAGGAGGAAAAGCGTGTTCGCGCAGAGCTTGGCCAGAAATATCGCAAACGGGTCTTCGACCGACATGCGCAGCGCGCTCAACGTGTCGTTAACCTGCTCCCGCACAAAGCATGATTGCAGCATCAGCGAAGCAGCAAACAGGAACGCCAGCCATAGCAGTCCCGGCCCAAAGCGGCGCGATTCCGAGGAGCTGGGATCGAAGGTGAAGCTGAACAGGACCACGACCAGAAGAATGAAGACGACCGTCGTCGTAACCAGTTCGCGCGAGCGCCATTCCGTCCGCAACTCTTTCGCGAGAAGAATCCCGGCTGTCTGCAGGAGGCCCACGGCGTCAGGACTCCCTCACGCACAAGACGGACGCGATCGATTCGCCGGATGCCGAGTCAGCGGCAACGGCGCCTGCCTCCAAGCGGACAGCGCGGGTCGCTACGGCGGCCAGTTCGGCCTGCCCGTGGAGGCTCATCAGGATGGTGCAGCCATCCTCGCGCAGCCGGCGCAGTGTCGTCGCAAGCCACGCCATGCCGGGCGCATCGAGCCCCGTGCCTGGTTCATCAAACAAGAGTAAAGAAGGGTGGTGTAGGAGCGCCCGGGCGATGGTCAGCCGCTGGCGCATCCCGCGCGAGAACGTGCGCACCAGAGATGTCCGGCGCTCGGAAAGCCCAGCCTGCGCCAGCAGATCACTTACGCCCTGCAGCGGCGCCCTCATCCCCTGCAACCGTGCAAACAAAACCAGATTCTCCTCCGCGGACAGCTCGTCATAGAGCATCGTTTGGTGGGAGACGAGGCCGATCCTCTTCCGGCTCGCCGCAGTAAGGCTATCTTCCGAACCAACGTAGAGTTTTCCCGAGGACGCCCGCGTCAGTCCGGCGGCGAGGCGCAACAGGGTCGTCTTGCCGGAGCCGTTGTGGCCCGCCAGCGCGACAGCCTGCCCGGGCATGATCTCGAGATTCAGTCGCCTCAACGCGACGAGGTTGCCGAAGCGTTTCTCCAGGTCGATGCACCGCAGTCCCGGCGGGACGCCAGACGGATTCACGCGACAGCCTCGATGCGGAGTTCACACGATGAGAAAGGGCGGTGCCTTCGCACGGATCACCCGCGAACGACATCGCGCAAAATCTGTTCAGCCTTCGCGCGTTCCCGCGCGTATTCTTCTTCTGAGATAGTTCCCGCCTGTCGGCGCAATTCGAGGCGAAATAGTCTGTCCTTTAGCGCGTCCAGACTCGTTTCCACCTGGGACTGTACCTCGGCCATCGTGGGGGGCGGCACGGCGGGTTGCGGAGCAAATGCTCGCTGCGCATCTTTTGCGCGTTTTCTTGCAGCCGGCGCGTTCGCCGCTACCGCCGCGGCCGACAGACTCGCAGGAACCGGTTTGCGCATCAAGAAAATCGCTCCCAGTGCGAAAAGCCCTAAGAATCCCGCGATGAGAGGCCACTTCAGCACATCCAGCCTTCCCGGAACCACCTGTACCGGCACATTCCCTTCCGGCGCCCCGCCTCCCGCGGATTCCTGCCCTCCTCCACTGGCAGGGGTTGGTGCTGTTCCCGCGCCCGTCACGCTGAGCTCGAGCGCCTTGCCGGTGGCCACTGCCTCGTGAGTGAACACGTTCATACCCTGCTCGGTCCCTGAGGCCTGTAACCCGTCGGCCCGCACATCTACCCCGGGGGGCGCGACCACCAGCAGGCGCCCCACGGAATAGACCGAGGGCAACCGCACAGTCGCGCGACTTTCCGGATAGGGCATCTGGTACGAGAGCCGCACGCCATTCTCGCCGGGACGAAAAGCAAAAGCGAATCCGAACTTATTCGGGCCACGGTCCATCGTCGCCTGCACGACCGGCATCCCCGCAGGTCCCCATGCCGCGACCTGTTGCAGCTCCGCCTTCTCCGGCAGCGCGATTTCAAAACTTCCGTCCGCGCGGAAGAATGCCTGCGGCGGAGTCGACGTGTTCTGCACTGTGTATTCTTCCCCGACGAGCAGCGAAGCGCCGTTCGGCTGAAAAATCACCACGCGGCTCGGATAGCTCAGGAACTTCGGATCCCGCGTGGGTTCAAAGACGTCGACCTGGACGATATCCCGGCCCGGCGGAACGGCCTGATGGAAGTTGACGCCGCGATAGACCGCGCGGACGAGCATCGGCCGCTCGCCCAGCGAAGGATGGTCAAACGTGAAGGCTCCCTGCGCGTCCGTTTTCGTGTTCGCGACGGTTTCCATCCCCGCCTGAAGCTGCAGCAGAAGAACTTCCACTCCCGGCGACAGAGCGCCCGTCGTGCCGTTCTTGACCGTGCCGCGCAACTTGCCGCCCTGCGCCGTAGCGCAAGCAAAAAGAGAAAGCACGGCGAGGCCCAAGATGGAACTTGGCCGGAGCTTCATTCGGCACCCCGCCCGCCCGGAGCGCGCCGCCGTGGCGCGCCGGGACTGAGCGCCACGTCCCGAGCCGTTTCCTGATCGATGTCCGCAAGAACCACGGCCGCATCGTTCTCCAACGCTGTCTTCATCTCTTCGTAATCCTTCTCGGCGTATTTCCCCGCGCGGTATTCGAATTTCAGATCCCGCAGATTGTCGTACAGATCCTCGCGGCGTTCCATGAGCTGGTCGAGCCGCGAGCGGTGCGGGGCGAAATCAGAAGTCTCGTAGTGTATCCAGAAGATGAAGAGCAGCGTGGCTGCCGCTAGCGCAACGCACGCCAACAGCACCGCAGTATCCCCCCTCCCCAGCGAAGCATCGAGGAGGTAAATTAGACTCAACGGCTGCATATCTCAGTCCTCTGTTTCCCGGTCGGCACGCTGCCGGGCGCGCTGCAGCAGTTCCGGGGAAATGCTCTTCCCCGATGAAGATTCTGCGGGCGGCGCCGCCGGTCGTCTTCGCCAGCGGCTAATCACTAGCGCCACCAGGAGGCCTCCCGCTGCCAGCGAGACACCCGGGATAAACCAGGCCACCATGCTGAAGCCTTTCTTCGGGGGCTCCGCAAAAACCGTTGGCCCGAAATCCTGCACGAAGGATTGGACGATCAAATCGTCGGCGTCGCCGCGCGCGATCTCCTGATCCAGCTTTTTCAGCATGGACGCAGACACCTGGCAGCCCACATGATTGCACTGCGTCAGAATTTGATTGCAGCCGCACATGCAAAGAAACTTTCCGCCGAGCTGTTTGGCGTGGTCGCTTTGCTGCGCGCCCGCGGGAACCGTCACCAGCGGCAGTGTCGCCGCGGCTCCGAGGAGCGCAAGTGCCAGGGATAGCCGAAGTTTAGTCATGGCTCCGGGAATAGCTCGCCGAGCTCGGAACGGTGCCCTGCAAAGATGCCGCCGGTGACGGCTGTTCCGCCGGCGACAGAACCAGCACTGCCCGACGGTTCGGGAACAATGCAACGATTGTGCCGATCACCACGATTACTCCGCCGAACCAGATCCACTTCACGAGCGGATTCAGGTACGCGTGGATCACGGGCATGTTCGTATCCGGGCTGCGCCCCGCGTAAACGACATAGAGATCCTCGAGCGCCGTCGAATAGATCGCCACCATCGTGCCCGATTGTTCGTTGCTCTGGAAGAATCGCCGCTCGGGATACAGCATCATGAGGGGTTTGTTGTCGCGCAGAACCTCGACGATCATGCGCTCTGACGTGTAATTCTTTTCCGGCTTCGAATCCATGCTCTGCAGAAGAAGATTGTACTGCCCAATCTGCATCGTAGAGCCGATGGGCATTTCCTTCTGAGTGTCGCGGTTGAACGCCGCGCCCGCCAGCCCAACAAAGATCAGCACGATCCCGAAATGGACGACGTAGCCGCCGTAGCGCCTCGTATTCCGCAAAGTCAAATCGGCCACGGCCGTGAGATAGGAGACTCCGGTCCGCGCTCGGATCACCCGGGCGCCGCGGAAGAACTCCAATCCGATCGTCGCCGTGACGAACGCACAGAGGATCAGGCAGATCAGCGAATAGAATTCGCGGAAGCCCAGAGCAAACGCGACCACGCCAGTGAGCAGCCCGGCCGCGCCCGGCCCCCCGAAATTCCGCCGCAAGCTATCGAGAGAGGTCTTACGCCAGGCAAGCAGCGGACCTACGCCCGTCAGAAACAGCAGGAGCAGCCCGATCGGGATATTCACCTTGTTGAAAAACGGCGCGCCAACGCTGATTTTCGATCCTTGGATCCACTCGGACAGAACGGGGAAAAGCGTTCCGGCCAGCACCGCGATGCAAGCGACCAGCAGAATCAGGTTATTAAAGAGAAAGATCGATTCGCGCGAGATGATGGAGTCGAGCTGGTTTTCGCTTCGAAGGTAGTCGCGGTTCCATGCGTAGGCGGCGAAACATACCACCAGAGTGATGACCATGAAACCGACGAACCAGGGGCCGATCGTGGACTGCGCGAACGCATGCACCGAGCTGACCACGCCGCTGCGCGTGAGAAACGTCCCGAGGATGCATAAGAGAAACGTCGTGAACACCAGCCACACGTTCCACACCTTCATCATCCCGCGCTTCTCCTGCATCATCACGGAATGGAGGAACGCCGTCCCGCTCAGCCAGGGAAGCAGCGAGGCGTTTTCGACCGGGTCCCATCCCCAGTAGCCACCCCAGCCCAGCACCGCGTACGCCCAGTGCGCGCCCAGCAGAATGCCGACAGTCTGGAAGCACCACGCGATCATCGTCCACTTGCGCGTCAGGTGTATCCACTTCTCGCCTGGATACCGCGCCAGCAGTGCCGCGAGGGCAAACGCGAATGGAATCGTGAACCCGGTATAGCCGGAGTAAAGATTCGGCGGGTGGATGACCATCTCCGGATACTGCAAGAGCGGGTTCAAGCCGCTTCCGTCCGCGCGCGTGATGATGTTCCAGGTGCCATCCGCCGCGGGCGACCCCAGCACCCGAAACGGGCTCGCCACGAAGTTATTCAGCGTCAGGAAAAAGATCTGCACTCCGGCCATGACGACACTGACGTACGGCATCAACTCGAGATGCTTCCCGCGATAGGCAATGAGGACCGAAATGATGTAGATCGAAAGAAGAAAAGTCCAGAAAAGGAGCGAGCCTTCTTGGCCGGACCACAGCGCCGCGAATTTGTAGAAGTTCGAGAGATCCCGGTTGCTGTGCGAGACTACGTACGCGATCTTGTAATCGTTCGAGAAAAAGAGATAGACGAGGCTGCCCGTCCCTAGAAAAACCAGGCCACAGGCCGCAATGCCCGCCTGGCGCACGCTTTTGATCAGCAGCGGATGGCGCGTCAAGATGGCGGCAATGCCGCCCGCAAAGGCGTAACTGGCGCACACGAACGCCAGCAGAAGAGCGAACGAACCGAATAGATCCATGGGTCCCCCGTCCTATCTTGCCCGGACCTACCGCAATCTACATCCTGCTCGAAGCTGGTGTCTTTGCATCCGATCCGCCGGAACCGGGCTCGGCCTCATATTTCGAGGCGCACTTGGCCTGGACGCGCTCGGCGATAAACTGCCCGTTCGACGCGACGTGACCTTCCACGAGCGCCTGAGACTTATCCACAAATGTATCCGGCAGCGGATCGCTGCCCACATAGCTCACCGGGAGCGACTTCCCTTCCCCCAGCAAGACAAAATCCACGCGCCCGGAAAGGCGCTTGATCGACCCTGCCTCCACCGTTCCGCCGATTCGCATGCGATGCGCGCGCGCCGATCCTTGCACAGTTTGTAGCTCGATAATCGTGTGGTAGTAGGTCTTGCTTTCGCGGGCGCCGAGCCAGCCAAGCCAGCCCAAAGACACCACGATGATCCCGATTCCCACGCCGAACTTAGCCCGATTCTGCATAAGAGCACTCCTCGCGTCTTTCAACGACAAGTCTATCCTAGCACACGCAATGCGCGGCGGGTTCGCAGAAGGAACAGGATCAAGTACAGGCCTTCAATCGCCCGAAAGGACAGGCGTCTATGCGCCGGGCCCCGCAGCCGCGGACAAAACCCGGCGCAGCCTCTCCGTCGCCGGCGCCGGGTCAGCAACGTCAAGCGCGAATGCTTTTCCGTTGTCCAACATTAGAGCCGCGGCTGGATCGCCCGCCGCGAATCGTGGGATCAGTCCATCGAGGCTCTGCGAAATCAAGACGATCCGCTTCGGTCTCAGCGAGCGCCGGATGCGCGCCAGCACGACGGGCAGTCGCCCCTCGCACAACGCCTGCACCAGACCAACTTTTCCTGTTCCAGCGTCGAGCGGGCACTCCACCACGTGCGCCAGGTAATAGCCCCGGTGCTGGAATTCTGCAAGAACTTCAGCGCGGTGAGGCGGATGATTCTCCCCAAGACCGAGCAGGCCTGCTGAGGAAAGTACCTTCTTCCCTTCGCCGCGAAATTCGCCTATCGAACCCTTCTCCGATTCCTCCCCCGCACCCGCGTACAGAAACTCACTTTCCTCGGCAGGGGAAATGCCGCCGAGGAACAGCATCTGGATGTGGACGGGACGAAACCGAGTGGACCATTCCAATCGCCTGAGCCGGGCGGCAAGGTGTTCAGGAGAGGCCGCCTGGCCACAGCCGTCACAGGGCAATGTTATTGGGAAACCCATGAGAGAGGTCTATGTTATTGAAGGAAGGAGACAGACGCAACGAAAGCAGGTCAGCAGAAACACCTACAAGTGGGCGATGAGTAGCTATGCCGCTTGCGTCTCAGTGTGGATTTTCAGGAGATTGAGGCGACGCTGCCTCTCGGGCAATTACAATCAGCGGGACACCGGCGTGTCAGCGGGTATCTTCGCCCGCAGACACCACTTCAACTCCTGGCTCAGCTCGGTAATTTCCATCCCCGCCATGACGATAAATTTGCAGCTCAACATCTCCCGCGGCTCATCATCGTCCGGCAGTTGGCACACGATGCGGCAGTATTGACAGTCCTGATTCCAGCAGAAGCGGCCGTACGGGATCGTTTCCGGACTGATGAACTGGAAGCACCGCAAAACGGAATTACGCTCCGGGACCTGAAACTTCTTCCCAAGTATAGTGATCTCGACAAGCTTTTCGTATGGCCGAAATGGTTCCGACATGACGAAGGGTCTCCCCCGAGCCGGCCCGAGCGCTGCCGCACCCGTGTTGCCTGTTACTTCTCCCTGAACCGGCTGGATGACCGGGCTCTGCTGCAGCATATTCAGCGTAAGCCGCCCGTGTGCCCCGGACAACCTTCGTTCTCCTCGCCGTTGCCAATCTGCTACGGGGCAACCGCCGATGCGGTGCTCGAACCGGGTGTATCATTCGCAGGTGGATCGCTCAGGGAGGGACGAAGCCGAACGGATGGAATCGTTTCCCGTCCACAACCTTGCAAGAGGGCCTTTAACTTGTCCTAGGAGTTCGCGATGAAATGGTTTCAGCGAGCCGGCCTGTTCGTGCTGATTTTGTGTGTTGCGGTTACGGCTTCCGCCCAACGCATCCCCATCACCCTGATCCAAATCAACGACGTCTATGAGATCTCGCCCGTGCAAGGTGAAGGCGGAATCGCGCGCCTTGCTACTTTGCGCCGGCAGCTCAAGCAGCAAAACCCGCGCACATTTCTCCTGTTGGCAGGCGATGCGTTCAGTCCATCCGCCCTGGGTACGGCCGAGGTGGATGGTCAGAAGATGGACGGGGCGCAAATGGTGGCCGCTCTGAATGCCGCCAATCTCGATTACGCCACCTTCGGTAATCATGAGTTCGATATTTCCGAGCAGCATTTCCATCAGCGGCTCGCCGAATCCCGCGCCGTGTGGTTCTCCGGAAACGTCCGCGATGGCCAAGGAAAACCCTTCCCCCGCGTGCCCGAATCGGTCACCTTCACGGTGCGCGCACCTGGTGGCGCTCGCGTCCGCATCGGTCTCATCGGCGTCACGCTCGATGCCACAAAGAAGGTATGGGTAACCTACCTCGATCCCATCGAGACCGCCCGCCAACAGGCAAAATCCTTGCGGCCTAACGTGGACATTCTGATTGCCGTCACGCATCTCGCGTTGTCACAGGACCAGCAACTCGCCGCGGCCGTGCCGGAGTTGGACCTGATACTGGGCGGCCACGAACACGAGAACTGGCAGATTCAGCGGGGCGCGCACTTCACGCCCATCATGAAGGCCGATGCCAACGCACGCTCCGTCTATATCCACCAACTCATCTACGACACGCAGACCAGAAAGCTGCAGATCCGTTCGACGCTCCGCCGCATCACCCCGGCTATTCCCGAAGACCCCGCAGCCGCAAGAGTTGTGCGCGAATGGACCGAGCGCGCTTACCAGGCATTCCGCGCCAACGGGTTTGCGCCGGACCAAGCTGTGGCGCACGCCACCGAGCCCCTGGACGGGAAAGAAAGCAGCGTGCGGAACCGCCCCACGACGCTGACCGACCTGATCGCCAAGGCCATGCTCCGCGAGTGGCCCGGCGCGGATGCGGCTGTCTTCAATTCTGGAGCGATCCGAATTGACGATGTAATTCCGCCCGGAAGCATCACGCAATACGACATCCTCCGCATTCTGCCGTTTGGCGGGAAGGTGCTCGGCGTGGAGATGAAAGGCAGCCTGCTTGCTCGCGTCTTGGACGCGGGGCGCGGCAACGTCGGCACAGGCGGCTTCCTGCAGCTGGCCAACATCGCACCTGGCGCGGAGGGAGCTTCCTGGAGCGTCGCCGGCCATCCGCTCGACCCGCAAAAAACCTACCGCATCGCCATCACCGATTTCTTGATGACCGGCGGAGAGCTCGGGATCGCATTCCTCACAAGGGATGCGGAAGGCGTAGAGAAAGTGACGGAACTCCACGACATCCGCTTCGCTTTGATCGAAGAAATGAAATCCCGCTGGAGATAACCCCCGTTGCATGGTACGAAAGGACTGTACCACCCTGCCCTTTTCTTCCTGCCCCTCAGACCAGTAGCCAGCGCAGCTTCTTCCGGAGTAGTCTTCCCTTTACTGGACTCGGCACCTGCTCGCCGGGAGGAAACGCGTGTTCTGCGACCGTTGTGGGCTGAATTTCCTGCCAAAGCAGTCGGTCTGCACCCGCTGCAAGTCTGCGTCTACGCGTTACTGGTTTCAACTCGTAAGTCTGCTCACGCTTTTCGTAGCGCTGGCCTGCAATTCCCTGGTGGCTTTGTTTCTCCTTCCTCGCTTGCTCAATCAAGCAAACCCACGGCTGCTTTTCCGCGCCTGGTGGTGGTTCGATCTGAATGCGGCACTCTACGGCTGGGTACCGCTCGCGATTGGCCTGCTGGCTTGGGATTACCTGGTCTGGAAAGGGGCCCGGCCAAGGGTGAAAGGCTGGGTTACGCGAAAGATTTTGACTCTCACTCTCGCCGCGGGAATCGCTCCGATCCTTCCCTGGTGGGTTCCCGCTGGCCAGCCCCCCCGGGAATTCTTCTCATTCCTCGGCAGGTATCCGGGACTGCCCATGTTCCTTCCCTGGGGAGCGGTTACCGTCGTCGCCATCCTTCTCTGCGGCAATTCCGAGTCCCGCGACTACCTCCTCGGCCACGGCAAGGCGCTCGGCCTCGCCAGCCTCGGCATTCTCTTGCTCGTCCTTTCCCTGACCGTAGCCGGCTGGTCCCTCACCTTCCCGCACTGAGTTCTCTCCTAGTGCAGTATCCACTCTCGCCCTTCCCCGGAGCTAGGTTTTCTTATTTGTTTTGGCACGTCCATGGAGCGAGAAACACAAGCCCGGGCAGGCCGTAACGCTACCGCGGCGCACACCTGCTCGGATTGCACAGTCTATGCTCCGTGTCCCTCCGGACGAAAAGGTACGGCTAGAGCGCGTGTTGTGAATAGGGGGGCAGGGGCGTCGCCTGGCTGGCGACAACCTTCCAACCCCTGGGGCCATTTAGATATACGTGAATAACGCGCATCTGGCTGCTGATGCGCTGCCCCCTGTAAATGCCCCGCGATGACCACAGGCAAGCGGCGAGTGCGGTCTCCCGGAAGATGCGGACATTAATATCGGTGGCGACGAACGACTCATATTTGACATCGGACTCCTGCACGGCTTGGATCAACAGTGCCTTGTTTACTGGCTGACCGTGCGAGAGTGTGCCGCTGAAGTCGTCGCTGTACACGCGCCGGAAAAAGGTCCCATTGTTCTGCTGAATAGCGCGCGCCGTCTCTTTCTCGAGGTTTACGACCTCTTGCCGCTGCATTTCGGGATTGGGAGGCGCATCATCATATTGCCAATTGGGCGCCAGTGCCAGCCCGATCGTTAACATCGCTGCGACCTTGTACATCGGCGTAAGCCTCCTTCAGGGAGTCGTGGTAATCAGCGGGCGTCAGTCCTAGGCAAGTATACGGCTCATGCAGGGCATGGTACCTGCACAGAATCGCGTCCCTGTTTCCGACTTCGCAATCAGCCGCTGGCATACTCTGGATATTTTCGCCGAAGTGGGTGGCGAGTGGCGTACGCTCGATGAGTCTTTAGCTCCTCGCGTACCCACTCATCGAAAACAGCCACGGTGGAAGCGGTGGAATGTATTCTGTTTTCTTGAGGTCCCGCGCGAGAGGCTCAGGCTTGGCCTGATTCGCGGACTGAGGGCAACCGCATACGAGGGACCATCAGCTGCCGAGGTCGAAGTATTGGCCCATCTTGCGGAACTTGTCATACCGGCTGCGAATCAACTCGGCCGGTGGGATGTCACTCAGTTCGATCATGTTCCGCTCGAGGACTGTATCCAGCAATCGCGC
>JBGQHF010000078.1:0-16633 GCA_041497835.1 Terriglobia bacterium | reverse complement strand
CGCCCCGCTTGCGGCCATTTGCGCAACCCATTCGCGGAAGGCGGCGGGATCTTGACCGCGCGCAGCCGCGGCGGGCATCAACTGGGGAGGTCGGGCTTGCGCGATCCGGGCGATGGCGGCGAGCTGCTCGAAGCCGGCGCGCTCGTAATCCCGCCGCAGGGCGCGCTCGGCGAAAAAATCCACCGGCAGCAGCACTGCGAGCAACAGTGCGAGGAAGGCGAAGCCGAGTTTCCAGAAAAGGTTACGCCGCACGGGTTTCGAACAAGTATCCCGCACCACGGACGGTTTTCAAATGGGCAGGATGTTCCGGGTCGGGCTCGATCTTTTCGCGCAGCCTGCGGACATAGACGTCCACGCTGCGCGGGGTGACGAAGCGGTCCGTGCCCCAGACGGAATCGAGGAGCTGATCCCGAGTAAAAACGCGGTTGGGGCGCGAAGCAAGAAAATAGAGCAGGCGGAATTCGAGTGTGCTCAGCAGGACGGGTTTCCCGGCCAGGGTGACGCGGTAGGACGCCGGATCGATCGCCAGCTTGCCCACTTCGAGGACGCGTGGCGTATCACCGGGCGGCTCGGCGCGACGCAGCAGCGCCTTCACACGAGCGACGAGCTCGCGCGGGCTGAACGGCTTGGTCACATAATCGTCGGCGCCCATCTCCAGCCCCACGACGCGGTCGGCTTCGTCCCCCCGCGCGGTCAACATCAGAATGGGAAGACGATTGAGAGACTCGTCGCGGCGGATTTCCCTGCAGATGTCCAGGCCGGTGAGCTTCGGGAGCATCAAATCGAGCAACAGCAGGTCCGGCGGAGTCTTTTTCAGCGTGGCGAGCCCGGTGCTTCCGTCGTGAGCGGCCGACACTTGAAATCCTTCGTTCGCGAGGTTGTAGCGAACCAGTTCGACGATGTCGCGGTCGTCTTCGATGATGAGGATGCGTTTCATGAGATTTGCAGGGGCCGCGCGCCGGACAAGCGGGAGTGTACCGCAGACGTCCGCACCGCGGTAGGCGGGCGTGTGCAGCGGGTTCCCCTGGCGCTGGCTCAGCACTGCCCTGGAGAATCACAGGCGCGGCGCAAGAATAGGTCAAACAGCCGTAACACTTCTGTGAACGTCCGATGAACGATGCCGGAATCTCTTAGGAGCGAACGTGGGTCGTGAACGCGAGCTGCACCAGGGTTTTCTGCTCGACTTCGTGCGCTTTGGCCGAACCTGTGGCCGGGCTCGCGCTCGCCGAGCGCTTCACCGACCGCACCGGCAAGCCCTGCGCGATGCGCTCCAGGCGCGGCAGAATGTAGAAGAGCGGACCCATGTTTGCCGGCTCCTCCTGCACCCAGACGATCTCGCGAACCTTCGGATGCTCGGCAATTGCCGCTGCGATTTCCGTGCGCGGGAGCGGGTAAAGCTGGTCGAGAATGAAAATGGCCGCATTCGTGTCTTTGCGGCGGCGGCGCTCTGCACGCAGTTCGTGTCCCACCTTGCCGCTGGCGATCAGAATTCTTTTCGCGTCATGCACCTCGTGATCCGGCACGAGCGGCAGGAAGCGCGGCTGGGTGAACTCTTCAATCGAGGAACTGGCATCCGGGTGGCGCAGCATGCTCTTCGGCGTGAACACGATCAGTGGCTTGCGCCACGGGCGCAGCGCCTGACGCCGGAGCATGTGGAAATACTGCGCTGCCGTGGAAGGCTGGCAGACTTGCATGTTGTCTTCCGCCGCAAGCTGCAAGAATCGCTCGATGCGAGCGCTCGAATGCTCCGGGCCCTGCCCTTCAAAGCCGTGCGGCAGGAGCAGGACGATACCGGACGGCAGGTTCCACTTGTCTTCGCCGGCGCTGATGAACTGGTCGATGATGACTTGCGCGGCGTTGGCGAAGTCGCCGAACTGCGCTTCCCATAGGACAAGCGCTTCGGGATAATCGCGGCTGAAGCCGTACTCGAAGCCCAGGCAGGCTGCCTCGGAGAGCGATGAGTTGTGAATTTCGCAAAAGGGCTGTCCTTCCTGTAGATGCGCCAGCGGGAGATACTCCTCTTCCGTCTTTGTGTCCACCAGCGCTGCGTGGCGCTGGTTGAAAGTGCCGCGCTGCGAATCCTGGCCTGCGAACCGGATCGGCGTGCCTTCGAGCAGCAGGGAACCGAGGGCCAGCGCTTCCGCAAAACCATAATCCACGGCGCGCTGGCCGTGACCCATCTCGGCGCGCTGCTCCAGCAGTTTCACGATCTTGGGGTGGACGTGGAATCCGCTCGGAGCGCGTACGAGCTTTTCCGTAATCTCCGCAAGGCGCTCCCGCGAAACGCCCGTGTCCACTTCGTAGGAAGCGTCGTAGCGGCCGCGATGATACGGCGACCAGTATTTCGGCAGTTGGCGCAACTCCGGACTCTTGGTGAGTTTGCCCGCGTCGGCCTGTTCCCGTTCGTATTCGGCGCGGATCGCCGCGGCCATCGAAGCCGGATCCACGCCGATGCGCTGCGCATAGATTTTCCAGAGTGCTGCGTGACTCTTGATGCGCTCGTACAGAAGCGGCTGCGTGATGGTGGGATCGTCCACTTCGCTGTGGCCATGGCGGCGGTAGCCGATGATGTCCACGACAACCTCGCCGCCGAATTTCGCGCGGTACTCCGCGGCAAGGCGCCCGATCCGCACCACGGCATCCGCATCCTCGGCGTTCACGTGAAATACGGGCACGGACTGCCGCTTGGCGATGTCGGAGGCGAAGCGCGAGGAATGCTCCTGCGACGGCGGCGTGGTGAAGCCGATGAGATTGTTCACGATGATGTGAATCGTGCCGCCGATGGAATAGGCCTGGAGATCGGCGAGATTCAGCGTTTCCGCCCAGATGCCCTGTCCCGCAAACGCCGCGTCGCCGTGCATCACGATAGCCACGACTTTGTTGTGCACGGCGGCGATGGACCGTGCGTCCGCGTTTTCCGCGGCATGACGGGTGAGCTTGGCGCGAGCGCGGCCCATCGCCACGGGGTCCACGGCCTCCAGGTGGCTCGGGTTTGAAGCCAGGTGAATCCGAATCTCCGCCCCGCTGGAAGTGACGTACGTCCCGGTCGCGCCGACGTGATACTTCACGTCGCCGGCTCCGAGCACGCTGCGCGGGTCCACATCCTCGAAGCCGGCGACGACTTCATGCGGCGGTTTGCAAGCCGTGTGCACAATTACGTTCAGGCGGCCGCGGTGGCTCATGGCCATCACGGATTCCATCGCGCCGTTCTCACCGGCCGTCTCGAGAATCGCGTCCAGGAGCGGGATCAGCGCCGTCACGCCCTCGAGGGAAAATCTCTTTGTGCCGAGGTAGCGCGCCTGCAATACCTGTTCGAACAGATCGGCGCGAATCAGCCGCTCGAGTATTTTTTTCTGGTCCACAGCGGACGGTTCGGTCTCGATGTGCTCGGCAATCCAGCGGCGCCGCTGCGGGTCCGGCAGGTGCATGAATTCCGCACCGATGGTGCCGCAGTAGATGCGCCGCGCTTCTTCAGCGGCTTTCCCGGTCAGTGCAAGGTCCGGATGCGGTTGCGATTTGAACAGGCCGAGCGGATCCAGTTGCGCTTCGTAGTAACCCCAGCGGCGAAACGCATCAAAGACGCGCTCTTCGTTTGCCGGCCCCATTCCCAATGCGCTCTTGCTCTGCGCCATAAGCAATTTATTCTGCCACAGAACCCCGGACGTTGCTCCGTACGTCACCCGGGCGCATTCGAATGAACGCGCGGCTGTTCTTCATTGGTACTTTTGACCAGTAGCAGATCGTTGCTGCGACGATTAAGATCAACAGCAGCCTTCCAGCCTGGCCGACAGGCCGCACGCCAAATTCTCGCGGCGGCCGAGAGGGGTGCGACCATGCGTTTCGGGAACGGATTCCAGCCACGATCGCACTGGCCCGCCGCTTTGTTCGCATTGACCGCACTTTCTGCGGCTCTCTTCACCGGGTGCGCGGGTGCAGCCGGCAACAATCCAGGGCCGGCAGATACGACGCCGCCTAGTGTTTCTGTTTCTACGCCGCAAAGCGGGGCGACCGTCTCGGGGAGCGTGACGGTTAGCGCCAACGCGAGCGATAACGTCGGTGTGGCCGGGGTGCAGTTTCTGCTCGACGGCGGCAATCTGGGAACGGAAGTAACTTCGCCTCCCTTTTCTACTTCGTGGAACACGACGCAATCTTCAAATGCCGCGCACACGCTCAGCGCTCGAGCTCGTGACGCCGCCGGAAACACCGCGACCTCCGCCATGGTGACCGTGACCGTGACAAATACCCTGTCGCCGCTGCAACTTGATCTCGTGAACGTGGCGACCGGGCTGACGCATCCACTCGATCTGCAGGCGCCGGCGGACGGCACAGGGAGACTTTTCGTTGCGGAACAGGGTGGCAAGATCAAGATCATCCAGAACGGTCAGGTATTGGCGACGGCGTTCCTGGACATAGGAGCTAAGCTGAGCAACAGCGCGGGCGAAGAGGGACTACTCGGGCTTGCGTTTCATCCGCAATATGCAACCAACCGGCGCTTCTTTGTGAACTACACCAGCTTCGCGGGAGGAGCGCTCCACACGGTCATCGCGGAGTACAAAGCCTCAGCAGCGGACGCGAATGTGGCCGATCCGGCGGAAAAGATTCTGCTGACCGTGAATCAGCCGGAAACGAACCACAATGGCGGCGGCCTGGCTTTTGGATATGACGGGAATCAACGCTTCCTCTACATCGCCCTTGGAGACGGTGGGGGTGGCGGCGACGTGCACGGCACCATCGGCAACGGTCAGGACACGAATACGCTACTAGGGAAGATTCTTCGGATTGATGTAGATTCCGTTCCGGCACCGGGCCTTCAATACGCCATTCCGTCGAGCAATCCTTTTGTAAATCAGGCAGGGCTCGACGAGATCTGGCTCTACGGCCTGCGGAACCCCTTCCGGTTCTCGTTCGATCAGCCGACTCGCAATCTCTGGATCGGCGATGTCGGGCAGGGCGCCTTCGAAGAAGTCGATTTACTAACGCCACTGCAAGGAGGCGCGAATCTCGGTTGGCGGTGCAGGGAGGGCACCCACACCTTCAACTTCACGGCCAACTGTCAGACGGCAACCCTGATCGATCCCATTTTCGACTACCCGCATGCCAATAGCGACGCCACCGTGATTGGAGGCTATGTCTATCACGGGACGCTTATCCCCCAGCTCGCCAATGCCTATGTCTTCGGCGACTTCATCAGCGGGCATATCTGGACGCTGACCCAGAATGCACAAAGCCAGTGGGTCCGCACGCAGGTGCTTACCACGGGCGCCGGAAACTTGAGCGCATTCGGCCAGGGACAGGACGGTGAGCTGTACACGGTGGGGTATTCGAGCGGCGTGATTTCGCACATCCACCAGGTGGGCACGCCCTAAAAGATTGGAAGTGGTGGCAGCTTTTCGCCTTCCCCTGGGATCGAACGGCAAAGATGGCGGCGTAAAGCCACCTCTACAACCTTCGTACCAGGGATTCGAGGTCGCTGGCGATAGATTCGGGGGACGTGCCGGAGGGATAGCAAACGGGCGCGCCGATGCGGACGGTGATTTCCCCGCGGTGGGCCCGGCGGCGGGCTTCGCGCTTCATTCCCCAGACGCCGTCGAGGCGCATGGGCACGATGGGTAGTGCGAGATTCTCGGCGAGAAGACCGATGCCGCGCTGAAAAGGCGCCATCGTGCCGTCGCTGGTGACCTCGCCTTCGGGAAAAATCAGCACGCTGTAGCCGCGGTCCACGGATTCTCCGGCAAAATGAAAACTTTCGCGGAAGCCCGATAGCTGGGGCAGCGGAAACACATTGAAGAGCGCTGTCGCGAGCCAGTAGCCGAGCTGGTAACTCCAGCGCTTCAGAAAGAACCAGCCGCGCGGCGGGCGCCGCATGTTCTGGAGCGTTTCGCCGCCCATCGCGGTGGCTAAGCGATGCCGGAAGCGGAGCGGCAACGCCCGCAGGATCAGGCCGATGTCCGCGCGGCGCGTGATGTGATTCGAAACGACCAGCAGCGGTCCGCGGACACCGCGCAAATTCTCGCGGCCCACGATCTTCGGGTGCCCCAGGATCTGTGTTGCCGGCCAGGCCAGCCCGTAGTACACGGCCAAACGCAGCCAGCGCACGGGCTCGCGCTGCGTCCACCGCGGATAGACGCACTGCGTGCGCTGCTCGGCGGGCTGGTGCAGAAGCCGCTCGAGATCCTCGACGGTCTTGGCTTCGGCGAAGGCCGTTTCGTTTAGCTCGAGCTGAAAACGCTCTTCGAGCGCGCTCATCAACTCGACCCGGTCGAGCGAAGTTAGGTTTAGTTCCCGTTCGAGATGTAAAGGCGAAACAATGGGATCGGCCCCCATGACGGAATGGGGCCGGGCTGGCGTCCCGGTTTGCGGCGTAAATCGCGAAACTAGATCGTCGAGCGCGCTCCGGCGAGCCCCGGGTGGGGCGTTTTCGCAGAGAATCCCCGTCACCCGGGCCGCAATCTCTGCGAGCCGCGGCTTGCCCGTTGCCGTGCGGGGGAAATCCGCCTCGGGCCAGACGACCCACTGCCGCATCTGCTGGTATTCCGCGAGGGTTGCATTCGCCGCTCTTACTGCCTCGCCTGCGCGGACTGCTCCGGCTGCGTCTTGCAGCAGGACCACCGCGCAGGCCTCAGCATTTCCTTCACGCGCCACGGGAACTACAACGCAATCGCGCACCGAGGGATGCTGCCGCAGGGCCGCTTCGAGATCCTCCGGATAAATATTGAGTCCCGCCGGGGTGACAATCACGTTCTTCTTCCGCCCGCGAAACCGCAGATTCCCCTCGGCGTCGATTGCACCCAGGTCGCCCGTTCGCAGCCAGCCGTCCGGTTCGAGCGCCGTTTGCCGCGGCGCGCCGTGTTCCCAATACCGGGTGGCCACGCTTCCGCCGCGGACGAGGATTTCCCCGTCCTGGGCGAGGCGAAACTCGCGGCCGGGCAGAATCTTGCCTACCGATCCCTGCGCGGCGTGGAAAGGATGATTCAGGCTGATGAGCGAGGCTGTTTCCGTCATGCCATAACCCTGAACCACCGCATAACCGAGCCGCAGAAAGAAATTCTCAGTTTCTCCGTCCAGTGCCGCGCCGCCGGAAATGAACGCCCAGAATTTCCAGCCGAAGCGACGATGAATCTTGCGGAAGCGCCACGCGCGGCGGAGGAACGGCTTGCCCTCGGCGGCGGCGAACGCCCGGGCGAATGCTTCGCGCTGCCCGCGCGTTTCGACGTCCCTCTCGATCCCGCTGCGCAGCGCATCCAGCATTCGCGGCACGACGATGAGCGCCGTCGCGCGCTCGCGTTTCACTGTGCGAATGACCTCCGCGGGATTCGCCGACGATTCAAACACAACAGCCGCACCGAGAACCGGCGGCACAAACAGCGCCATGAACTGGCCAAAGACATGGCTGAGCGGCACGAGCGTGACGAACCGCAGGGGGTGGAACCACCGCTCGTACTTCCGGTAGGCCGCAAAGCCGCGCTCGATGGGCTCGAGGTTCGCCAGGAAATTCCCGTGCGTCAGAACGACGCCGCGGGGTTCCCCCGTCGTCCCGCTGGTGAACAGAACTTGCGCGACGTGTTCCCGAGTGAGCGGCTCATCCGCCAATGTCGCCGCGAGTGAACGGCCCTTCTCGCTGGTGGATGGACTCGTAATTCCACCGCGCGGCCCGCCTGCGCTATCGGACAACTCCTCCAGGATGAGCGTGGGCCTCGAGGGCGCGATCGGGGGTTTCTCGCGAGAAGCAACGACCAGTTTGACTGCCGCATCAGCGGCCACCCGCGCCGCAAATTCTGGCGTGGCCCCGTCGTCCATCGGCACGGCGACGGCTCCGCGGAGGATGCACCCCCAGAAAGCCGCAACCCATTCCGCTGAATTCGGGCCCCACAGAAGAACCCGGTCGCCCGTGCGTACTCCCATCTCCCTCAGTACGAGAGCAAAGTGCACCGCTTGCCGCGCCAGTTCTTCGTACGTCCAGACCTCGCGCCGGTACCCGCGCCGCTGCACGATGGCCGGGCCGCTCGCGGAGCGCTCGAACACGTCAAAAACACCCGCTAGAGAGTCGAATCCCATTTCGGTTCCGAGCAGAGAGCAAGCCAGGTGCCGATTCTACGCCCTCAGGCTCCCAGGCTGCCGCCGAACACGGGAGGCTTCGCTAACCGGGTCGTCTAGGGTGGCAGGGAAAACTTAACTCCTTTGTTTTATATAAATTACGTACCTGCACAGTCTCCGCTCTGGACACACGTGTCTTTCTGTGCTATCCTAATACCCGCGTTTGTTGCTCTTGTAATTCCTTTTGACCCGTTGCAGGGGCCGCAAGGACAAACTTGCAGGCCCTTTTTTTGCGGTCTGGAGGCTGCCAAACCGGTGGGTACGCCCGGCGGCGAGGCGCAAGAGTGGCAAGGCAATTCTAGAAAAGAATGAGGGATTAAGCGGTGAGGGAACAAGGAACAGTCAAGTGGTTCAACGCTTCAAAAGGCTTTGGGTTCATCCAGCGCCAGACCGGGGAGGATGTGTTCGTGCATTTCTCTGCGATTCAGATGGACGGCTACAAGTCCCTGAACGAGGGTCAGGCGGTGGAATTCGAAGTGACGAAAGGCCCGAAGGGCCTTCAGGCAGAGAACGTCACTAGCGTCTAGCCGGTGGATAGGCGCGCTCCGATTCGGAATCGGAGCGCCCACCTCAAGAAGTATCCCAGCCTCAGCGAGTTGTCCTGAATGGGTTTAGAAGATCCAAGGAGGGTGTCGTGCAGGTACTACAAGAAGGTCAGACCATCAAACATGGAGTGTACGGCCTCGGGGTCGTGACTACATCGGATCCCGAGCGCACCGCCATTGAATTCGAAGACCACGGCCCGAAGCTGTTTGTGACGAGCATCATGACGGCCGAACTGATCGGTGAAGCGCCCGAACATCCGGTGAAGCCGAAGCGCCGCCGCAAGACGTCCCCCGCCGCGAAGGCTGCAAAAGCCGCAAAGAAGATTGCCGCAACCGCCCACTAGTTCGTTTTCCCAGACAAGTGAAGCACTTCCCGCGCCAATCCGGCGCAGGGGTGTGCCTGCCCGCCACCGGGCGCGCCCCCCTGCTTTCAGAAAACGGGCCTCGCAGCCAAAATTGTGATAAGGTCAGCCCCTCTTAGAGGTGGGTATGAGGAAAGGTCTTGTCATACTTGGCGTCATCCTTCTCCTGCTGGGTCTTGTCGCCCTCATCCATCCCAATTTCACCTACAACAAGCGCGACGAGGTTATGAAGGTCGGCCCCGTACAGGCGACGGTCGAAAAGCAGGAGAGCGTGCAGGTCCCCGTCGGCGTTGCAGCCCTGCTGCTGATCGCCGGCCTCGGGTTGTTGGTGATTGGTTCTCAGGTCAAGCCCTGAGTCCCGTGGGGTCTCGAGGCGGCGTCCGCGTCTGCCGCAACCCGCGGCAGGAACACAAGGACTTCGCCAGGGCCTGTGTCGCCGTCGCGGCTCTCATCCGATAGCTCCCGAACGATTTTGACAGGAATAGATTTCCAGAAGCCAAACCAGGCTAGAAGGTGTGCGAGGCGCCATCTTGGGCGATGCGGCGGGCGCGTACGGCATTCGTAACCGAGTATTCCAGCAGCCAGAGGTCGCCGTTGGGCGCGAACATTCCGCCGGTGGGCGACCAGGGAAAGGAAGTCTCCGCGATGACGCTGACTTTCCGGTCCGATGTGACCTTTTTCACTTTGCGCGCGCCGTAGCATGCCAGATAGACGCTGCCTTCACGATCGAGCCACATCCCCATCACGGCGTGCCGCTCCTCGACGAAGAACTGCGTCGCGATCCTCTCCCTCAAATTGCCGCCGGCCACGGTGGTCACAATCCCGTCCGTGCCCACCCGCTTGAGTTCGGCATCATCCATCAAATAAACGATTCCCTCCGGGCTGGCGGTAATCCATCGGACATCGTGGAATTTCGCGTTGTGCGAAAGGTCGCGCGGCCGGCCATCCGGCGTGCGCATGCGGATGACGGTGTGTTCTCCTCGCGCCGCCCAGTACATGTTTCCCGCGCGGTCGCGGACAAAGCTGAAGTCTTCATAATCGTCGCGGAAGCCGGAGCGTGCCGGGATGACGTCGATGAGCTTTCGGTCCGGGGAAAGGCGCCAGACGCGGTGGCCCCATTTTTTCGTTGCGTCCCCTTCGTACCAGAGGTGTTCGCCGTAGAGATTGTCCTGCGCATCGAGATAGAGCTCATGCGTGTGGACGTTGGGGACAGCCACGGTCTTCGTGCCGTCGGGAGCGATGCGCCACACCTGTTTGAGGTCGGTGTAATAAACATTCCCGTGGCTGTCCATGACGATGCCGATCCCGGGGTGTGCTTGTGGCGCGGAAGCACAAAGAAACAGGGCCAGAGTAAAGACGAGTTTTCTCAGAAGAGTCTCCCTGCGGCGCAGCCAGTATAGCCGATCCTGGGGCGGGTGCTGCCGAGGTAGCCGCCTCGCGCCCGGACAGTGCACGCGGGACCCGTGAGGATCATTTCATTTCGAGCGGTTCACAGTAAAAACGCTGGAGCGGTTTGCCTCTTGGTGAAGCAAGCCGTTCCCCGGGCGGAAATTGTCGCGCAGCGACGGATTACTTGCCCGGGATGTAGCTCAGGTCGTCGCGGAAGCGAATCCTTCTGCTGTTTATGCCACTGCGCTTTCAGTTTTCGGCCCTCCTCATACTGCTTGGTCATACCCGATTTGGGACGCTGGAATTCGAGCCCGGCGATCGTCCCGGATTTCTCCTGCGCCGCCAGAGCGCACGCCAAAAGCACTGCGGCGGCAGACGCAATAAGGGCCTTCTTTGATGGCATGGATTGCCTTCTGAATTGAAAGGTGGGGCCGATAACTGCGCGGAGCCCAGTGCCGCAGCGGCACATTGTCAAGCTCTGGCGGATTCGGTTTGTTCGAAGGCGTGATAGGAGGATCGAACGAGGGGGCCTGCTTCGACATGCTTGAAACCCATGGCTTCGCCAACGAGTTTGAATTCGGCGAATTCGTCGGGATGCACGTAGCGCACAATCGGCAGATGCTCGCGCGTGGGCTGGAGATACTGGCCAAGCGTGAGGATGTTCGTGCCCTGCCCGGCGAGGTCCTGCATCGTGGCGAGGACTTCGTCTCTTTCCTCGCCGAGACCGAGCATCAAGCCGGTCTTGGTGGGCACATCTGGATGAGCTTTTTTTGAGCGGCGCAGCAGCTCGAGCGAGCGTTCGTACACGGCGCCCTTACGCACCTGGCGGTAAAGCCGCGGCACTGTTTCCGTATTGTGGTTGAGGACGTCCGGCTGCGCGGCCAGCACCACGTCCAGGGCGGCCCAATCGCCGCGAAAGTCGGGGATCAGCACTTCGACCATGCAGCCCGGAATGCGCCGGCGAATTTCCTCGATCGTTCGCGCGAAAATGTGCGCGCCACCGTCCGGTTGGTCGTCGCGGTTCACCGACGTGACCACGGCGTAGCGCAGGCCCATGCGCTCGACGGCCTCGGCCACGCGGTTCGGTTCGTCTTCATCGGGCGGACCAGCGGGCTTGCCCGAAGGCACGGCGCAGAAGCCGCACGCGCGCGTGCAGACGTTGCCCAGGATCATGAACGTGGCCGTGCGGTGCTCCCAGCACTCGCCCATGTTCGGGCAGCGCGCGCTCTCGCACACGGTGTGCAGGCCGAGCGTGCGCATCATGCGCTTCAGTTCCTGGTAGTTTTCCCCGCCGAAAAATTTGACGCGCAGCCAGTCCGGCCGGGGATGCTCCGGGGGTGGGGCCACATTCAGGGTTTCGCTCGACAGAATGTTGAAGGGAGAGGCCATAGGAAGCGCTCGAATTCCCTATCTTACGCCTGCCGCCACACGTTCACAAATCCGACTCTCCCGGTTGCGTTCCAGATTGAAATGATGCCTAGAACCAATCAGGGGATTCGGTTTCGCCCGGTTTCTCCCGCGCACGCCTGGCTGGCCTCCTGCGATCCCTCGCGGGCTACGGACGGTCTTGCGGGACCTCCGATGGCGAGAGGATCCTGCCCGTCGCGCGGAACCTCTTGTAGTCTGCGTAACGCACTGTCATGCGAATGCGCACATCGCCGCCGCGGAAGTGCAGCACGTCGTCGGCGTGCGTGTACGTCGGAAACCAGAAATTCTTCTCGATGTTTTCCCGGTAGGTCTCAAAGCGAGGAAAAAAATTCTCATTATTGCCCTTCTTGATGTCCGGCACGGCTTTTCCATAGCTCTTGACGATCTCCAGGTCCTTGTCGTCCACCCAGATGCGTCCCTGAAAGTATCGTTGATTCTTCTCGATTTTTTTCGGCGCAACGTCGAACACGTACGTGGTGATTTCGTCCACCCCTTCGCGGCCCACGTAGTGGATGTCGTATTTCGACATTTCCTCCGTGGTGAGCACAAACGGCTGGACGAGCCGCAGGTCATCCAGGTCCTGTTGCGAGAGCGATATGCGCTGCAAAGTCGGCGCAGGCGCGTAGATGATCTTTTCGTAGCGCTTGCCCAGCGGCGTAAACAGGATGTCGCTGGTCATACGGTGTTCGCCGTCCGGCTGTCCATCCAGATCGATCGTCTGTACGACAAACGTTTGAACGTAGGTGTAGTTCTCCCGTTCTTTCTTGAACTCACTCTCGCGTTCCGCGAACTTCTGAATGATCTGGTCCACCGGGATCGCAGGCGGCTGATCGGTGATGCCGGACGATCGGTGAGGCTTAGCCGCAGCCGGCGCGGGTGGTCTTGCCTTCGGTTCATCGCGCGGCGCGGCCACGGGCGGCGGCTTCAGCGGCCCCTGCGGCTGCTGCGCCGCGGTCGGCAGAGAGTAGAGCAGCGCGGCCAGAAACACGCCAAGCCGTAGCGCGGACACGGCTCGGCCCTTCCTCAATGCTTCAAATTGGACGTGTAGCACCGTTTTCTGCCTCTCATACCTTCTGGTCCAGTCTATGGGAGTAAGAACTCCCCCCGTGTCGCCGGGGTTGCTTCGGGCCGCAGGCCCGCCGGAAGGAGGAAGGCTGGGCAAGACCACTCGGTCAGTTCGGAAATTGCTTCGCGTTCAGTCCTGGAACCAATTTCAACGCATTTTTATAATAAACCTTTTTCAACACTTCGTCCGGAACTTGAAAGCCGTAGATGCGCCAGAAGGCATGCCGCTTTCGGTAGTACTCGAAATATTCGTCGCGCGTTTCCAACGCGCGGAAATACCACTTGTATTCGTTCACTTCGTAGATGTCTTTCCCCATCAGGACGCGATCCTGATACCGCACCAGGAAATCGTGCGCTGAGTACGGCTGGCGTCCCAGCTCGGCCAGCACCGCCGCGATATCCACGTACACATTCGGGCAGGTGTCGAACAGTTTCCCGAGCCGCTCGAGGTCGTTCCCGTGATACGCGAGATGCGCCGCAATGAATATAGTTTTCGAGTGTCTCGCAAACAGGCGATTCCGTTCGGCGATCAACGTCTCGAACAGCGGGTACTTCTCGGGCGCCCGCGCCCGCCCGGGGAATTCTTTGAGCTCCAGCCAGCGTTCGTTGAAGCGGTCCCAGGGATCGAAAAACGCCGACGGCTCGGCGATATGAATCAGCACCGGGATCTTCAGCTCCGCGCACTTCTCCCACACCGGGTCGAATTCCGGGTCATCCACCTTGACGCGCTGCCCGTTGGCATACTTCAGGTCCATTCCGAAATTCTTGAAGATTTTCAGTCCTTGCGCGCCGTTCTTTACGTCCTCTTCCAGCCGCGCGGCTGCCCGCCGGCCGTAGCCCGGCGAAATCAGATCGTCGTAACTCAGATTGGCAAACACCACAAACCGGTCCGGATAGCGTCCCTTCATCGCCGCCACGGTCTGGCGTAGGTGCTCGCCGGTTCCGCCGCTCAGGTTGACCATCACCTGGAGGTTGATCGAATCCATTTCCTTGACGAGCTTGTCCACGTACTCGCGCGTGGGGCTCCAATGATGGCTGTGAATATCGATGAACGGGTATTTCGCCCGCTCAATCTTATGTTCCTTCGTGACCAGCGTGGATTTCGGCTCGTATTCTTCGATCGTCAGCGATTTTGGCTGTTGCTGCGCAAGCGCCGGGGCCGGCCCCGCCAACAGCCAGCCTCCCAGAAGAGTGACGATCCCTGCCCGATAGATGCGGAAGTGCCTGGATCTCATGATTTCCCTTCGGTTTTCTTCTTTTGGAGTCAGAAACCGTGCCAGCTTATTCGTGGCCTCGCGCAAAGGCAACCTCGCCATGCCTTCGCTTGGCCATTGTTTGGACGCGCGCACCCCGATTTTCTCGCGTCCTCGAGGACAGAAATTGATTTTCCGTAAGTTGGAAGGGACACGCCTGCCCTTCGCAGCCGCCAAGCGCACTCGAGGTAGCAGGATTAAGCACGACACGCCCTGCGCCGCTGCTCCGGCTCGAAGGGAAGTTATTCCGATTGCCGCGAAGCGTCTTCGCCGGAGCTCACCACGCCCGGCAGGCTTTCTCGCTCACCATTTTCTGCCCGGCTTTGCAGCCGAATGCCTTCGCGAAATCGGCATTATTCTGTAGCGTGCCGATGACGCGGTAGCGCCCGGGCGAGTGCGGGTCCGTCTTGGCCAGCAGCCGCGCGCTCTCCGGCGTGCGGTTCTCGCACCACACTTGCGCAAAGCTCAGGAAGAAACGCTGCTCCGGCGTGAAGCCGTCCTTCAACTGGCCGGCGCCGGCGCTCTTCGCCCCGGAGAGTATCGCGCTGTGCAGCGCCATCATGGCAATCACGGCCCCGCCGTTATCCGCGGTGTTTTCGCCCAGCGTCAGCCGCCCGTTGAGGTGCACGTCGTCCACCGCAACAAACGAGCCGTACTCATCGGCAAGGCAGCTCGTGCGCTTTTCGAATTCCGCCTTGTCCGACTCCGTCCACCAGTTCCGCAGATTCCCGTCCGCGTCAAACTTGCTTCCCTGGTCGTCGAACCCGTGCGTCAGCTCGTGGCCGATGACCACGCCGATGGCGCCGAAGTTCACCGCATCGTCCGCCGTCTTGTCGAAGAACGGCGGCTGCAGGATCCCCGCCGGGAAGTTGATGTCGTTCTCCGCCGCGTTGTAATACGCATTGACCGTCGGCGGCGACATTCCCCACTCGCTCTTGTCGAGCGGTTTTCCGATCTTGTTGAGGTTGCGCTGCCTCTCGAAATGCCGCGCTTGCTGGACGTTGCCCAGCAGGTCGCTGCGCTCGATGGCCACCGTGCTGTAGTCCCTCCATTTTTCGGGATACCCGATCTTGTTCGTGATGGCCTTCAGTTTGACGAGCGCCTGCTTCTTGGTCTCCTCCGTCATCCAGGAAAGGGTTTGAATGTCTTGTCCCAGTGCTTTTTCCAGCGCTTCCACCATCTTCAGCATGCGCTCTTTGCCTTCCGGACCGAACGTTTCGGCGACATACGGCTGGCCGAGCGCTTCCCCCAGCAGTTGGTCGGTCAACTGCACGCATCGCTTCCAGCGCGTCTGGAGTTCCTTCTGCCCGTTGAGATACCGTCCGTAAAAACCGAAGTTCTCCTGCACGAACGGATCGGAAAGCACGGGAGCGGCCGCGCGCACGGCATGCGACCGGAGATACGCTTTCCAATCATCGAGCGAAACCGTCTCCATCGCTCCGTTCACCTTCTGGAAGAAATCCGGAGGAACGACATTCACTTCGGTGAACGCCGGCGCGTGGCTGGCCTCGAAGAAACGCTGAAACCGAAAATTGGGCGCGAGCGCCGCCAGTTCAGTCACTTTCATCTTATGGTCGCGGTTCTTCGGATCGCGCATTTTCACGCGTTCGAACGCTGCCTCCGCCAGCTTGGTTTCGATGCCCATCACCGCTTGCGCTTCTTTTTCGGCCGCATCCTTGCCATCCCCGATCAGCGCGAACATATTGACCAGGTGTTCCTGGTATTTCTTCCGCGTCTCCTGCGATTTCGCATCCTGGTTCAAGTAATAATCGCGGTCCGGCAGGCCGAGCCCGCCCTGGCTGACACTGGCAATGAACATGCTCGCGTTGTGCAAGTCCGGCTGGGCGCCGAAGCCGAAGAGGGCGCCCGCTCCCTGCGCGTGCAGGTACGCAATCGCGTCAATGAGCTGATCCCGGTTCGAGACCGTGCCGATTCGCTCCAGCAACGGCTGCAGCGGCACAGCGCCTTTCGCATTCACCGCTTGCTCGTCCATGCAAGATTGGTACATGTCGCCGATCTTCTGCGTGATGGCCCCGCGCTTCGGGTCGTTGGCGGAAGCCTTTTCCAGAATTTCGTGCAGAAGCTGGCGGTTGTATTCGGCCAGTTCGTTGAAGCGGCCCCAGCGTGCCTGGTCCGATGGAATCGGATTGTTCTTGCTCCATGTGCCGCAAGCGTATTCGTAGAAGTCGTCGCACGGCTCCACGCCCTTGTCCATCGCGCCCACATCGAAAGATTTCGGTCGCGTCACGGATTTCGTGTCGGCCGCGGCCGCGCCGGGTTGCGAAGCCGTCTTGCCGGAAGCGGCGCTTGCGCCGGCCTTGCCGGTTCCAGCGGCTTGCTGACCGGCGGCGCTGCCGCTCGGCACGGCCGCGAACACCATCCCCAGAAGAGTGACCAACAGTGCTGCTTTGCGAAACATATTCACCTCGAATGGTTTGCGGGCTTGAAGGAATCTCGGAATCTATGCCGAATTACCGGCTGCGTCAACCCTCATCCT
>JBGQHF010000077.1:0-16937 GCA_041497835.1 Terriglobia bacterium | reverse complement strand
CGCTCCGCGCTCACGGCTTCGACCGGCGCAACCGCTCCCAAATCGGCCTGCGACTCGGAAAGCGTCTGCACCACCGCCGCGTTCAGTTCTTCCCGCGCGTCGCTGCGCACGTCCTGCAGCTTCCGGCGCGCCGTTTTCTCCGTCTGCGCGCGCAGTTCGCGCTCCTTCACCGCCTCGAGGACGCGCGCAACGTTTTCATCAAAGCGTTTCTGCATCTCCGCGAATTTCTGCTCGAGCTCGGCGATGCGCTTCTGCTGCCGCTCCACCCATTCGGTCCGCAGCTTCTTCCTCTCCAGTTCGAGCGCGTGCCGCTCGTCCGTCATTTGCTGCCGCATCCGGCCGAGCTCATCCCGGCTGCGGTGCAGATACGCGATCAGGTCCGCCGCCTCGCGCGACTCCGGCCCGAGCAGCCCTCGCGCCCTTTCGATAATCTGCCCAGCCAGTCCCAGCCGCTGCGCGATGGAAATCCCGCTCGACCCGCCCGGCACGCCCACCATCAGCCGGTACGTGGGCCGCAGGTTCACCTCATCGAACTCGACTGCCGCGTTCACCACGCCCGGCGTGGTCGAGGCGTAGGTCTTGAGCCGGTCGTGGTGTGTGGTCGCCAGCACGAGACATTTTTTCGCCCGGAACTCTTCGAGCAGCGCTACGGCCAGCGCTGCGCCTTCTTCCGGAGCCGTACCCGTGCCCATTTCGTCCACGAGCACAAGCGAGCGCGGCGTCGCGGCCTCGAGCATGGCCTTCAGATTCAGGATGTGCGCCGAAAACGTCGAAAGATCCGCCGCGATGGATTGCTCATCACCGATGTCCGCCAGCACTTTGTCGAACAACGGCACGATGGCGCGCTGCGCCGTCACCGGGATCGCGGACTGCGCCGCCAGGGCCGCCAGCCCCGTTGTCTTCAGCGCGACGGTCTTCCCGCCGGTGTTCGGCCCGCTGATGACGAGCACACGGTCTTCTCCTCCAAGCGCCAGAGTCATCGGCACAATGGCCCGGCTCTCGCGCCGCAATTTGTCTTCCAGCACCGGATGCCGCGCGTCCACGAGTTGCAGCATAGTCCCATCGGAGAATTCAGGAATCGCCGCATCGAATTCGCGCGCGAACCGCGCCCGGGCAAACAGGCTGTCGAGCTCCGCGATCGTCTCTGCCGCCGCATGCAGCAGTTCGAATTGCGCCTGCAGCCTCCGGGTCAACTCCTGCAGGATCCGCGTGATCTCGGAAGCTTCTTCTTCGGCGAGCTGCACGAGCTGGTTGTTTGCCTCGAGCGCTTCGAGCGGCTCGAGGAAAAGTGTCTGCCCCGTGGCGCTCGAGCCGTGCACCACGCCCGGCACCGACCGCTTGTTTTCCGCGCGCACGGGAATCACGAAACGGTCTTTTCGCAGCGTGATGTAGTCTTCGCCGGCCTCCGCGCCGCGCGAGCGCAGGATCTGCTTCAATAGTTTCTGAATCGACTCGCGCGTCTGCGCCATGCTCGCGCGAATCCGCCGCAGCGCGGGCGACGCATCGTCACTGATTTCACCATTTGGAAGGATGCACTTGCGAATTGCCGCGAGAAGATCCCGAAAATCGGCGAGCGATCCTGCGCACGCCGCAAGCCGGGGAAACTTCTCCTCTTCCTCGCGGAACTGCTCTTTCAGCCAGCCGGCGGTTTCCAACAGCGACGCAGCGTCCAGTAGTTCGCCCGGATCGAGAATCGCGCCGAGCGATGCTTCCGCCGAAGAATCTTCCGCCGCAAGTTTCTGCAGCCACGCCTCCGGATCGGCCAGCGCGCCGAAACCAAGTTCGCTCCCGGCGCGCAGTCGCTCCCGCGCCTCGCGGATCAGAGCAAACGCTGCATCGAGCGCTTCGCGGCTCGCGCCGGGAGCCAGCGCGTCCACCGCCCGGCGCCCCGGCGCACACGTCGTCCGCCGCCGCAGTAGTTCTCGCAGCGCGTCGAATTCCAAGATTTCAGCCGAGCTTCGGGACATCCTCGCTTCGCCCTCCCGCGTCTTTCTACCCGAAAAGGTGCGCGGTCAGAATCGCCGCAGCCGCGCGCGCATCCGGCGCCAAGTGCACCAGGTCGCCGTTCGCTTCGCCCCACGCCGAGGGATGCCCGCGCTCGACTTCGCGTACCCGATCGAGGATCGGCCTCCAGAATTCGCCCAGCACGACCAGGGGCTTCCCCGAAATCACTGACTTGTTGAGCATCTCCCACACGACGGCCAGCTCCACCAGGGTGCCCGTGCCGCCGCGGCACGCGACAAAACCGTGGCCGCGCTGGATCAGTTCGAAAAGCCGTTCCTGCCAGGTCGCCACATGAACGGTCTCATCCACCCAGCGATTCGGCGCGGCGTTGAAAAACGCAGCCGTAATCCCCAGCGTTCGCCCGCCAGCTTCTTTCGCGCCGCGCGACACCGCCTCCATCACGCCGCCGTAACCCCCGCTGCAGACGACAAATCCCAGGCGTGCCAGCTCGCTCCCGAGCGCGCGGGCCTCTTCATATTCCGCGTCGCCCGGATGTGGCCTGGAGCTGCCGAACACTGTAATGATGCGTTCTTCCCGTTGCATGATGCGCAGGGTTCCTAAGCTCGAAATTCGAAGCGCGCAATTCGCCTAATGCTCGTGTGGCGCCGGAGCCGCCTGCCCCAGATCCTCGATCATCGCGATGCACAGCGCATCCAGCGCGGCAATGGCCTCGTGATTTTTCGCCCCCTGATTATTCGACAAGACAGAGAAGATGACGCGCCGTCCGCCGGGCAGCTCCGCGTAGCCGGACATCGTGCGCACGTGTTCCACCGAACCGGTCTTGGCGTGAAAGCGCTCCGCGGCCAGGGTGTTCTTCAGGCGGTCGGCGAGCGTGCCGTCCACTCCGGTCACCGGCAGCGACGCGTAGAACGCGTCGAACCACGGTTGCCGTGTCGCATATTGTAGAAGCGTTACGGCCGCACGCGGAGTGATCAGATCATGCCGCGACAATCCGGAGCCATCCGTCTGGATCACGTCTCCGGCCGCGATCCCCGCTTCCGCATAGAATTCCGCCGCAAACTTCGCCAGGTCTTCCGCCGTGTTCCACGGCCCTCTCGGACGGGCCGCCGCGCGCAACAGCATTTCCGTGTGCAGATTCTGGCTGATCTTGTTGAGGAGCTTCACCGCTTCGCCGAGTGGCACGGAGATATGTTCGGCAAGGACTGTGGATCCGCCGGGTTGTTCCGCTGCGTCGTGGCGCGCCCTCGCTGTCCCGCCGACCTTGATCCCGCGCTCTTCGAGCAGGCGCTTCAGCAGCGCCGCCGCATGTTCAGCCGGCTCTTCAATGGCCAAGACCATTTTGCGGGGCTCGCTCCCCGCCGGGATCGTCCCGCGCACGACAACCAGCGGGGCTCCCGGCTCGCGCGTCAACGTCACATCCGGCTTGATGCCCGCGGGCGCAGTGATCACTTCGGCCCGCACGGTGAATTCGGGCGTCCACAGCGCCATCGAAAACGTCGCCGGATCGCCCGCTTTTTCTCCCGGCGCAAGGGTCAGCGTCACCGAGTTGTCGTTGACGGCGATCGCGCTCACCGCTGCACCGTACGACCACACCATGTCGTCCACTTCCCAGCCGCTGGGGTACCGCTCACGCGGAAAATAACTGTCGTCGCCGATCACGTCCCCGGAAATTTCCTTCACCCCCTTGGCGGCAAGCGCGTTGACCAGCTCCGCCAGCGCTTTTTCCGGCGGCCCGTCAAACTCCTCCTTCAACTCGAAAGGAAACTTGCGGTTCGACAGATTCGGGTCGCCCCGCCCAACGAGAACCAGATCTCCTGTCAGCTTCCCGTCCGCCGATAGGATTCCGCGCGTTTCGAGAGTCGTGCGGAATTGATAGTCCTTGCCGAGCCTCGCCAGTACCAGCGCCGTGGTGAACAATTTCATGTTCGAGGCGGGAACGAAATACTTGTCCGCATTCAGCGCGTAAATCGTTTCGCCTGTCTCCGCGTCCGCCACCAGGATTCCCCAGGCTGCTTTGTCGGCGGGCGGGCGGGCCAGCAGTTTCTCGGCGTGCTCCGCGAAGTGCTTCTTCGATTCAGGGGACAGCCCGGGCTTTTTTTCTGTTTCGCGTGCGGAGCAACAGGGGCGCTGGCCGGCCCCCGCGGCCGGCGCCGGCGACTGCTGGGGAAAAACACGTCCAGCGCACGCCAGCATCACGCCGAAAACGAACGGAAGGCAATAACTCCTCTTGCGACGGGAAGCGGGCACGGCGCACTCCACCAGAGCAGTCCGGAAGAGGATAGTCTAGGCATCGCGCACTACTTTGTCGAATCTCGCCGTTGCCATAACACGGCAATCCTTTGACTTCTCGCGCAACGGCCAACTCTTCTCGCCCGGAAGTGCATCCAAGGGAACGTAACGTTGCGCCCAGTTCCAAGAACCCCTATCATGGCCTTGCCCAGAAAAACTGACGAGGTGAACTGTGATCAAGCGAATGTTGTCGATTCTGACGGCCCTGGCGCTTGCCGCCCTTCCGCTCTCTGCCGAAGACAAGAAGGAATCCGAGCGCCTGAACAATTGCGGCAACGTCCTAATTGAAATCCTCAATATCCCGGACGACATCCCCACGGACCTGCTCAATAAGGCCGAATGCGTCATCGTGATTCCCTCGGTCGTAAAGATCGCGGTCGGGATCAGCGGCAACTACGGCAAAGGCGCCATGACCTGCCGCACCGGCGAGCACTTCACCGGGCCCTGGAGCGCGCCGGCCATGATGCGCCTCGAAGGAGTGGGCATTGGCTTCCAGCTCGGCGGCCAAGCGACAGACTTCATTATCCTGGTGATGAACCCGCGCGGCGCCAAGTCGCTCTTGAAGAGCAAGGTGAAGCTGGGCGTCGATGCCGCAGCAGCCGCGGGTCCCAAGGGCCGTGATGCCCATGCCGCCAGCGATGTCACCATGCGAGCCGAGATGCTCAGCTACTCCCGTTCGCGTGGCCTCTTCGCGGGCATTTCGCTGGAAGGTTCGACGCTCCGGCAGGACAACGGCGCGAACGAAAAAATCTACGGACGCAAGATCGACGCGGAGTCCATCATCCGCAAGGGCGCTGTCGGAGTGCCCACCTCGGGACAGGAAATGATCTCCATCCTCAACCGAAAGTCGCCCAAAAACGAGTCTGAAAAGGAATCGCCGAAATAAGTATTTGCCGATCGCGTGTTTTCCAGAGACCCTGGCGGCAGCCGGGGTCTCTCTCCACCAAGACTGAAAGCTAACGTCCGCCCTCCGGCTGAACCGCGCGGTGTGCTGCTTTCCCTTGCGCAGGGCGGCCAATCCGCCTACTCTTTGCCGCGGCTGAACCCCACGTCTTTTCCTCGCGCGTTCAGCCGGACTCCCGCATTCGGAGGGAATCGCATGAGCGGCCGAAGAACAAGCCTCGGGATTCTGTTCTTCACGCTGATCGTCATTGCCCTCTCTGTGGCCCTCAATCGCCCTCCCGGCCCCGCGCCCGAAACCGCGCCTGCAGCGGAATTTTCGGCAGAGCGGGCCATGGCCCACGAATTTGCCATCGCCCAGAAGCCGCACCCCATGGGCAGCGTCGAGCACGACCGCGTGCGCGACATCGTAGTCTCTGAACTGACGCGTTTCGGCCTTGCGCCGCAGATCCAGCGCACCACGGGCGTCACTAATCTCTACCAAGCCGCCGGCTCCGTTGAAAATATCGTTGCCCGCCTCGCCGGAACGAGCGGGCGCAGCGATGCCGTCTTGCTCGCCGCGCACTATGACTCCGTCGCTGCGGGTCCTGGCGCAGGAGATGACGGCTCCGGCGTGGCCGCGCTTCTCGAAACGCTGCGCGCGCTTCGCGCCGGTCCGCCGCTTGCCAACGACGTCATCTTTCTTTTCACCGACGGCGAGGAAGACGGCCTTCTCGGTGCTTCCGCATTCCTCGCCGAGCATCCCTGGGCGCACGACGTCCGCGTCGCGGTCAATTTCGAGGCGCGCGGCAATGCCGGCGTCTCCCAGATGTTCGAGACCAGTTCCGGAAACGGCCAGCTCGTCGCCGCTCTCGCCAACGCCGCCCCGCATCCCGCCGGCTCTTCCCTCACCTACGAAATCTACAAGCACATGCCCAACGACACGGACATGACCCAGTTCAAAAAGAACGGCGTTGCTGTGCTGAACTTCGCCTTCATCGGTCACTGGGAGGCCTACCACACACCGCTCGACAACCCGCAGCAGCTCGACCGCGGCAGCCTGCAGCAGCATGGCGAGTCCGCGCTTTCGCTCGCGCGCCACTTCGGCAACGCAGACTTCGCTCAGCTCCCGTCGGACGACGTTGTCTATTTCAACGTTCTTGGTAAATGGTTTTTTCACTACCCCAAGAATCGAATTTGGCAGCTCGCCGGGATAGCCCTTGTGCTCTTTTTAGCTGCCGCCCTGTACGCCGGCGGCGCGGGGGATGCCAGCACGGTGGGAATCGCAAAGGGCCTCCTGGCAAGTCTGGGCGCAATGATTCTTCTCCCCATATGCGGATTCGGAATCGTGAAGCTGGTTGCATGGCTCCAACTCCGCACCCTGCGCGACGGCGATGTTGTGCAAAGCCCCTTTTACCTGCTCAGCTTGTGCGCCGTGCTGACCGCGCTGTGGGCGTTCTGCTACCGCTTCCTTCGAAGAAAGCGCGTCCCTGGAGATTTAGTTCTGGGAGGGGGTGCGGCCCTCATCCTTCTAGGTCTTCTCATGGGGAAGTGGCTGCCGGGCGGGAGCTATGTGATTCTGTGGCCGTTGCTCGCCCTCCTTCTCGCGGCGTTTTTTGTTTGCGGGGCGCCGTTGGAATCTTTGTCAAGGTCCCATGCGTTCGCGGTCGGCGCGCTCTCCGTGCCGGCGCTGCTCCTCATTGTTCCGCTCATCCAAGGCTTCTACGAAGCACTGGGATTCACGTCCATAGGCGCGCCGGCCACCGCTCTGGTCCTGGCCATTCTGTTTCTATCTCTTGCGCCCCTCTTCGAGATCGCATTTGCGGCCGGTTCCGGGTTATTGCCTCTCGCCGCGCTCGCCCTGGGAGTTTTGTGTTTTCTGGCCGGCGCCGCGACCACGCAATACAGCAACGCTCATCCAAAGCCCAGCATCATGGCCTACGTTCTGGATGCCGACACGGGCAAAGCGCTGTGGGCCAGCAGCGCCGCGCGCGTGGACCCCTGGACGGAGAAATTTGTGGGTGTGCATCCGGCACGCGCTCGCCTATCCGGTTTTTATCCCGACTGGCTGCCGCTCAAATTTTTCCAGAACGAGGCGCCCGTGCTGCCTCTTCCCGCGCCGGAAACGCAACTCCTTCAATCCACTCCTGCGGGCGAAGCCCGTACTCTGCTTCTGCGCATCACTTCACCGCGTCACGCCCGTGCCCTTCTCCTCTCGGCCCCGGAGAATGAAATCCTCGCGTCCTGGGCCAACGAGAAGAAACTGGGCAATCCATCGGAAGCGCGCTGGAATTCCGGAGGTAAATGGAATTTGAGCTACGCGAACGTGCCGCCCGGAGGGATTGACCTGAAACTGATTGTCAAAGGAAACGGTGTGCTAAAGCTGTGGGTTGTGGACCGATCCCCAGGTCTGCCTGAAATTGCCGGAAAACCCTTTGCGCCGCGCCCCGCGGACTCCATGCCCCACCACTCGGGCGACGAGACGCTCGTCCGCCGCGTTTTTGTCTTTTAGCCGCCCGCCGGGTATTCTGTCCTTTCCTTCACGCAACTTTATCCGAGCACACCGGGGAGCGGCTGTGTCCTGTCCAATCTGTGAGAAGAGAAAGCCGGGGCGCTTCTGCCCGGCCAAAGGGGAAAAAATCTGCTCGCTTTGCTGCGGCACCGAGCGCGAAGTGACCATCGGCTGCCCGAGGGATTGCGCCTATCTCGTCGCCGCCCACCGTTATGAGGACGATCACCGGCGCCCCGTTCCAGAGGGCACGCCACTGCTCGATGTGGATCTTCCGCCGGACATTGTCTATGCAAACCAGCCTCTGCTCTCGGGCCTGGCGTTTTCGATTGCCAAATTTGGGGCTGCCCAGCCGGCGGCCACCGATGCGGACGTACTTGCTGCGATTCAGGCGCTCGCGGAAACCCATCGAACGCTGGGCACGGGTATTTATTACGAAAAGCCTCCGGACGCGTCCGCACCGCGCGCTCTCTATGGCGAGCTCGCGCAATTTCTCACCGAAGCGAAGCGTCATGAATCCGAGGGCGCCGGCCTTTCTGCCGTCAAAGATTCGGAGGTTTTTCTTCTGCTCGTCTTTCTCTACCGCATGGGAGTTCTGCGGACCAACGGCCGCCCGCGCTCTCGCCGCTTCATCGAGTTTCTTCGCGGGCAGTTTCCGAAGGCTCCCGAATTGCACCGCGAAGAGTCCCGCATCATCGTTCCTTGATTTCTCTCCGCCGCGTCAGCCGGCAGCACAGGAACGCGAGCGTTCCGACGATGCGCGCGCGTCCCCGTCCTGCAGCGCGAGCGAGAGTTGCGCGCAGGGCATTGGCCGCTCCATCTCATCCCAGGGACGCTCTCGGAATCCGTATTTCTGCCGGAGTTTCGCCACACGCTCGGCGATTTTCCGGCGATAGGTCTCCGGTGCATAGGCATCCCTCGCATACCACTGCTCGTACTGCCTGGCGAGCCGCGGAAATTTCTCCTGGACGAGCGGCAGAAACTGTTTCTTCGCGGACGGCATCAAGAATAGGACGCCGGACACGAACCACTGCGCAGTTGCTTCGTGCGCGGCCGCGGCGATGGCTTCGAGGTCGGCCTCGTCATCCGTGATTCCCGGAAGCAGCGGAGTCGCGAACACACCCGTCGCGAGCCCCGCCGCTCGAAGCTGTTTCACGGCGGCCATCCGCAGGTCCGGCCGCGGCGCGCGAGGCTCGAGCAGGCGCGCCAGCCGCGGCCGCATCGTCGTCACCGTCATGTTGATGTACAGCGCGGACCGCGCGGCGATGCGTTCCAGTAGCTCCACATCGCGCACGATCTGGTGCGATTTCGTGGTGATGGAAACGCTCAAGCCGTCCCGCTTCGCCAGCTCTTCCAGGCACGCCCGCGTCACGCCGAATTCAATCTCCGCCGGCTGATAAGGGTCCGTCGCCGTGCCGATCGCAATGTGCTGCGGCGGCGCTGAATTTGCGCTGCTCGATCGGAAGGAATATTTCTGATTCAGGTCGCGCGCCAGCAGCACATCCGGGCTCAGTTTCACGAATATTTTCCGCTCGAAATCCGCCCCGTCCAGCTCCATGTACTCGTGCGTGTACCGTGCGTAGCAGTAGCGGCACGCAAATTCGCACCCGCGATAGGGGTTGATCGTCCATGCAAAGGGCACTCGCTCCGAATCGCAACGGTTCAGGATTGAGCGCACCGGCAGCGCAAAATACTCCGGGCGCTCCGCGGATTTTCGCCGGCTTTCCGCGGGCGGAGAAGAGGCAGCGAGGCGGGCGATGCCGGCCAGAAGAGCGGGCGCTTTCCGGCTCCGGGCATCGCTGTCGTGGGGGGCAGGCGATGCAGCCGGCGCCGGCGGGGGGCAATCCGGGCTTGCCGAAAGGCTCCCACCCGGGCCTGTCGAGAGGGGGGCAACCTCTTCGGCCCTGTGCTCTGGCTCTGGCTGTAGGGACAATTCAGGAAAGAGGGGTCTTGCAGGCTTTACTGCGCGGTGGCGAAAGGCGCGAACGCCGGACGCCGATGGTGCGGGAACTGGCGGCATGGCCCACCTCGAAGCGCTGGCCGAGTATTTCGCTTTTTATTCGCCATGTCAAGAAGTATTTCGCTTTTTGTTCGTCTTCATCCGCTACTAGTTCCCTCCCCGGCTTGCCACTGCACTCTACGCTTCAAGGCAGGACGCGCAGAACCTGTTCACTCCTCGGATAAGCGCTTCACGCAGATGCCTTGCGCCACGCGGACGCGTTTGTTCTAATCGCCATGTTGGCCCGCCCGCGGTGCCCGGCTGTGCACCGAAGACAACCGGAAAAATTGCGCCGCGCATCTTTATCATTGCGGAGGCGTTCTCCCATGAAAGCACTCCTCGGATTCCTGACAGCGACCATCGTGGCAGCTCTGACATTCGGCCATTTTGCAGGCGCGACCGCGGCAGGCGCGTTTCCCTCGCAGGCTCCGCGCGAGGGCACAACGCTTTATTGTGCTTCCGACGACATGCGCCGGAACATCTGCGCCGCGGATACCCGCGGCGGCGTACAGATGGTCCGCCAGCGGAGCGAAGCGACCTGTATTTTCAACCGCACCTGGGGTTACGACGACCATGGCATCTGGGTGGACCGCGGCTGCCGCGCCGATTTCCAGATCGGGGCCGCCACGTGGGGCGGCTGGGGGCAGACCTACACCATCTACTGTGCCTCCGACGACATGGGCCGCGACTTCTGCCCGACCGACATCCATCACGGCGTCCGCCTGGCTCGCCAGCGCAGTGAAGCCGAATGCCTCTACGGCCGCACCTGGGGCTACAACCACCGTGGCATCTGGGTGGACCGCGGCTGCCGCGCCGATTTTGAAATCGGTAACTCCGGCTGGAACGGCGGCGGAGAATCTCAATCCCTCTACTGCCCTTCCGATGACATGCACCTCCATTATTGCCAGGCGGACACGAGCCGCGGTGTGCGCCTCATCCGCCAGCGCAGCGAAGCCGACTGCCTCTACGGTCGTACCTGGGGGTACGACGACCGTGGCATCTGGGTGGACCGCGGCTGCCGCGCCGATTTCCAGGTCGCCGGTGGAGACGGCGACGCCGATGATGACGATGACGACGTCGCCTACGGAAACGTACAAAACATCTACTGCGCATCCGACGACATGCATCGGCATCAGTGTTCGGCCGACACACGCAGCGGTGTCCGCATGCTTCGCCAGCGCAGCGGATCGCCGTGCACCTATGGCCGTACCTGGGGGTACGACAACCGTAGCATCTGGGTGGATCACGGCTGCCGCGCCGATTTTCAGATTGGCGGCGGAGATGCGGGACAGAGCGTCGGCACAACCTCGCTCTATTGCGCATCCGACGATATGCATCGGCATCAGTGTTCGGCCAACACACGTAGCGGCGTCCGCATGCTTCGCCAGCGCAGCGGATCGCCCTGCGAATACGGCCGCACCTGGGGTTACGACAACAGCAGCATCTGGGTGGATCACGGCTGCCGCGCCGATTTTGAAGTCGGACACCCCCGCTGAAAGGCAGCCAGCACCATCCCACGCGGTAGAGCCCTGACCTTCCGCGCAGCCGCATTAGCCGATTCGACGCCAGCTTCCGTTTTCGCCAAAGGGCCCCGTGCGGCGGGGCTTATACTTTCCTATGGCTACTACGCCCCCCGTTGCGCCCCGGCAGGTCGGCCTTCTGATTCTCGATGACGACCCGGCCAGTCAGGGAGCGCTCCGCCAGATCCTGGACGCCGAGGGCTGGCGCGTGCGCATCGTCCCGGAGGCGCGCGCTCTTCTCTCCGAGCTGGCCACCGGCGAATGGGCGCTGGTCATCGCGGACGCCGTGCTCGCCGGTGTGGACACCCCCGCGTTCCTCACCCTGAAAGAGCTTGCCACCATCTCGCCGGAAGAGGGCGGCCGCGTCCGGGTTCTGTATCTGATTCCGGAGATTGGCGGAAGCGCATACGTGACGGCGATCGAGCAAGCCCATCTGCCCTATGTTGTGCGGCCCTTCCACCTTCACGATTTTCTGGAGAAAATCAGCGATCTTCTGGTCGAGATCAAGGCCATCGAAGCCCCCATGCGGCAGGTGCGCTACGAATTCAGCAACGCCCGCAAGAAGAAAAAGAAGGCCGGCCGCGAGACTTCCATGTTCGCCTCACGGGATTCCTACGTGTACACCGAAGAAGAGCTCGCCGAGTACGAGCGGGCTGAGCAGGAAACTTCCACCGAGCGCAAAAAACGCCAGAAACCTGTCACCGACCTCGGCAAGCCCTTCCGCCCATCGTAGCCCCCTCCTCAGGATTCGCATGTCACCGGCGGCTCCCCGCGCCCGGGTCAAGCTGCACGTCGAGCCGCAGCAGCGCGCGATAAAGCACCTTCGCTCCGTTGGCCACCTGTTCCGGCGGCGTGTACTCCATCGGCGAATGGCTGATCCCGCCGCGGCTCGGCACGAAGATCATCCCCACCGGAGCGAAGCGCGCCACATTCTGCGCGTCGTGCCCCGCGCCGCTCGGCAGGTCTAGCGTCGCCAGTCCGGCCTCTCGCGCCGATGCGCGAATCACATCCTGGAAGGACTTATCCGTCAGCGCCGGTTTGTGCAGGTCCGGCGCCGTGCAAGTGATCTGCACGTTTTCTTCGCGCCCGATCGCCTCAAACCGCTGGAGTATCCGCCCGGCGATTCGCCCGATCTTTTCGGCATCGAGATCCCGCAGCTCAACCGGAAACGTCACTTTTCCGGGAATCACGTTGCTCGCCCCGGGTTCGACCTTCATCCAACCGACCGTGCCCACCTGGCGTCCCGGCTCCGCCCGTATTTCTTCCCGGACCGCGAGAGCGGCGCGCGCCACCGCAGCCAGTGCGTCTTTCCGGCGATTCATCGGCGTCGTCCCGGCGTGATTCGCAAATCCCTCCGCCGTGCATGTTCGCTGGCTGATTCCGACGATCCCCTGCACCACGCCGATGGGAATCTGCGCCTCATCCAGGACCGCGCCCTGCTCAATGTGCAGCTCCAAGTAGCCGGCCACCTTGCCCGGCGCGATTCGTGCGTCTCCTATCCGCGAGGCATCTCCTCCCATGCGCGCGAGCCAATCCCGCAGCGCCTCGCCCTTCTCATCGCGCCGGTCGGCGATGTCCGCGGGCAGAATCCCCGCCGCCGCGGATGAGCCGAACAGCCCGGAATAGAAACGACCTCCTTCTTCATTCGACCAGATAGCGACTTCGAGCGGATGCCGCGTCCTTATCTTCTCTTCGTTCAGCGCGCGGATCACCTCGATCGCGCTCAGGCTCCCTACATCCCCGTCGAAATTCCCTCCATGCGGCACCGAATCAATGTGCGAGCCGAAGAGCAGCACCGGCTGGTTTTCCGCACCCGTTCGCCGCCCAAAGATGTTCCCCGCCGGGTCTACGCGCACTTCGAGCCCCGCCTCCCGCATCAACCCCATCACGTAGGCCCTTCCGGCGAGGTCGGCTTCCGTGAATCCTACCCGGCTCACCCCGCCTTCCGGGTTCTTGCCGAACTCCGAAAGCTCTTGGAGAGTTCCCCACAGTCGTTCTTGCTGTATCTGCCAAGCGGAGACCCCCACTGTCTGCCTCGGACTTCCCGCTCGCCCACGTCCTGGCACACGGCAAATGACCAGGAGCAGACACGCTCCAAGGCCCCATATTCGTCCATTCGACATTCGCATGGCTTTCCTCCGGCGAGCGAAGTCTGTCACACGCGAAAAATCCCTGCAAGAAATCCGGGCCGCACCGTTCTCTTGTCAGGCGGGGCCCGAGCGACCTCAACGGCCCTCCGGTGACCCCGCCCTATTCTGTCTGGACAGATCGAAGGAGGGTTTCATGAATCGCACGCTACTCGGTGCCCTGGCAGGCACGCTCTTGGGGATCAGCTCGCTCGGTAGTTTGGCGTTTGTCTGGGCGCCGCCCGGCCCACCAGCCGGCAAGTCAGAAGGGGAATGGCGCCTGCTGGATCCCATCGCGTATGAGAACATGGCTATTTTCCCCGTGGTCAGCGCCCGCATGCAGGATACGGGCGGCTTTCTCACGCTCGATGAAGGCCTTTCTACCGGAGAAGTTATCGTCCGCGAACAGGGAAGCGAAGGTCTCTCCCGCACGCGCGACGGACGCCCGGTGTCTATCCCGAACTACAACTCGAGTGCCTCGGTGAATCGTCTTGTCTTGATCAATCGCGGCAAGCGCCCGCTCCTGCTCCTCGCGGGAGAACTTGTCACCGGAGGCAAGCAGGACCGCATCATCGGCAAGGACCGCCTCATCGCCCCCGGCGCCGACCCGCTGCCGCTCGATGTCTTCTGCGTCGAGCACGGCCGCTGGTCGTCCGGTGCGCAGTTCAACGCCGCAAAAACGATCGTCCACCCCAGTGTCCGCGAGAAGGCCGCCGTGGATCAGAAGCAGGCCGACGTGTGGGCCGCCGTGCGCAGCGGCACCACCGCCCCGAAGCCCGCCGATGCGCCCGCTGCTCGGATGTCCATGGACAGTATCAATGCCGCCATCTCCTCCGTGGCTCAGACCGAAGCCTACGAAAAAATCTATGCGTCCCGCGCGGTCGGCGTCTCGATTGACGGCTTCGTCGAAGAAGTCGAGAGGCGTTTCCGGAAAGCCACTTCCGGACTCAAGGGCGAGCGCGTGGTCGGCGTCGTCGTGGCCTACGGCGGTGAAGTCGCGTGGAGCGACATCTTCGCCTCGGGTGACCTCTTCGAGCACTACTGGTCGAAGCTCCTGCGCAGCTACGCTGTCGAAGCCCTGGCGCGGCCCACGCTTCGCGAAAAAGCCTCGCTCGACGATGCGCGGGAATTCCTGCGTCCGCTCCGCGGGCCCGAACGGCAGGAGACCGAGCCCGGCGTTTACCGCTGGCGGGAAATCAGGGAGGGAAAACTCGCGCAGATCGAGCTCGACGCCCTGCAGCCCAAGGAGTTGACGCTTCACCGCCTCAAGCTCCACCGCACTTCCTGATCGAGCAGGAAAGTGTCGGCTATCCCCGGCGGAGGGCCCCGCGGTTCGCGGGGCCCGAAACCTTGAAGGCATCTACTTTTCGAGTTGCTTCAAGAGCTTTCGCCCTCGAGCCCGCATCGCGGGGCTTCCGGTCCGAGTCAGGTGGCGTATGAGTTCAAGAACTTCAGCTCGAAGCGATACATCTTCCGTTGCAAGGTCCGCCAGAGCTTGCATCGCAAAAGTCCGCACGATGGAACTCTTGTCCTGAAGGTAGCGCCTCAGATCTGACGCGGCCCGGTGACGTTCCTCGCGAGTGAGGCGCAGCCGCGGAACCATCTGTGCCAGATGCCAGCGCAGTTCCTGCTGCTTCGCCTCGGCAAGCAATCCCAAAAGTTCCAATTTGAAGGCGTTCAACAATTCCACCTGCTGCAGCGAGGCTTTTTCGGCGGCGTCTGCTGCGCGCATGCGAACCACAGGATCGGAATGCCAGAGTGCCGCGATCAACTCTTTGAAGATTTCGGGACGACGGGCCGCGAGGGTGGCAACTTGATTGCTCCCGCCGATGGACCTCCGGTCACCGCCCTTCAGGTAGCCGAGTACGCTTTTCTTCAGTTCCATAGGCTGCTACTACCCTCAACCCGCCGCACGACGCTGCTGTCCCCGACCCCCGCCAGCAAGTCCGCCGCTGTACGCTTCAGCGCCGGATGCACCGCTAGTGGCGCAATCTCCGCGAGCGGTTCGAGGACAAACCGCCGCAGATGCATCCGCGGATGCGGCACCTGCAACTCCGGCAGGGTAATCGTCTCTTGCCCGTAGAGAAGAATGTCCAGATCAATGAGCCGCGGTCCGCGCGGCACCAGTTTCCGGCTGCCCATTTCCGATTCGATCCGGCGAAGTGCGCGCATCAGCGGCAGCGGATCCAGTTGCGTCTCCGCCTCCACGGCGCAATTCACAAACCACGGCTGCTCGGTGTAGTCCACGGGCTCGGTCTCATAGAACGACGATACCCGCAGCACGCGCGCGCCATGTTCCTCCATCGCCGCGATCGCCCGGCGCAGATTCTCCGCCCGGTCTCCCACGTTTGATCCCAGCGAGAGATAAATTGTGTTTGTGTTCAAAGCCTAGAACAGCCGCGGCTGCCGCTTCGGCAAGTTCCTGCCAAAATACTCGTACGCCCGCGCCGTCGCCACGCGGCCTCGCGGCGTCCGGTCGATCAACCCGATCTGCATCAGGTACGGCTCGTACATCTCTTCGATGGCGTCTTCTTCTTCGCTCAGCGCCGCGGCCAGCGTGCCCACGCCGACCGGCCCGCCTGCGTATTTGTCCAGGAGTGCGAGCATCAGGTTGCGGTCCACTTCGTCGAGACCGCTCTCATCCACCCCGAGCATGCGTAGCGCCTCCTGCGCGACCTCCCGAGTGATGCGTCCCGCCGCGCGGACCTCCGCGAAGTCCCGCGCCCGGCGCAGCAGCCGGTTCGCCACGCGCGGTGTTCCGCGGCAGCGCCCGGCAATTTCTTCCGCGCCGCCTTCCTCGATTGCAATGTTCAGAATCTTCGCCGAGCGGTGAATGATTTCCAGCAAATCCGCCGGTTCGTAGAAATCCAGGCGGTGCACGATCCCAAATCGCGACCGCAGCGGCGCCGTAATCAGCCCCGCGCGCGTCGTCGCCCCGATCAGCGTGAAGTGGCCCAGATGGAACGGATGAATCCGCGCCCCCGGTCCCTGCCCGATCACCAAGTCCACTCGAAAATCTTCCATCGCCGGATACAGTACTTCCTCCACGGCGGGTTGCAGGCGGTGAATCTCGTCGAGAAAGAAAACTTCCTTTCCTTCGAGCGAGGTCAGGATTGCCGTCAAGTCGCCTTTGCGCTCGAGCATCGGCCCGGCGCTGGTCTTGATCGGCGCATTCAGTTCATTCGCGATGATCTGCGCAAGCGTCGTTTTCCCCAGCCCCGGCGGGCCATAGAGCAGCACGTGGTCCAGCGCCTCGCCGCGGCTGCGCGCCGCCTCGATGGCGATCTGGATGTTTTCCTTGACGCGCCGCTGGCCGATGTATTCGCTCAGGCGTTTTGGACGGACACTCGCTTCGATGCGCGCGTCCTCGTCAAACGCCTGCCCCGACACAATCCTGCCCGCCGGCTGCTGCATCATCCGTTTTGTGCTCGCATCCGCCATTTCGCTACGTTCCCGTCCGCGCCGCGCGGCCCTTCGGCTGCGTCAACGTTTGCAGCGACGCGCGCAATAACTTCTCGAAATTTCCGGTTCCCGCTTCGCGCTTCGCCCCGGCGACCGCGCTCTCCGCCGTTCGCCCGTCATACCCGAGATTCACCAGCGCGGACACTACATCCGCTTCGACCCCCGCCGGCGATGCCGCCGGCTTCTCG
>JBGQHF010000076.1:0-16973 GCA_041497835.1 Terriglobia bacterium | reverse complement strand
CTGCGCGAGCGCGCCTTCGTCATGCGGCACCCAGCCGCGCTTCAAGTGCCCGGCCGCGTATGCGCCGGAAAGGAACCACACGCACGCAAGAATGATAAGGGAGCGCAGCGCGGAACGCTTTTGCGTGGGTGGTGAAAAAAAAGGCCGGTTCATGCCGTCACTGTAGAAAACGTTTCTCTCTCCGCGGCGCCAACACTTCTCCGCGTCCATGGCAGCGGACCGCGGGAGCGCGCTTCTGCCCCAAAGCCGGGATGGAGATGGATTTCGACGCCGCGCGACACTCGCGAATGATAGCATCCCGCCGGTCCGGCGCAGAAAAGTCATGGCCACACGGGCTGGGTGGAACGAATGATTCGGCGAGCCGCCGTGAAAATCTGCGGAAAACATAGTTCCAGCTTGCAATTTCCAGTCTCGCCGATATCATGGCGCAGCCTTCCAGCCAACGCTGAGTGACGCATTTGCCGAGAGCATCGGACAACTCCTCACAACACCTGCCTGCCAAAGGCCGATTGCTGCAAGTTCTGGGAGTGTGGTTCGGCATCGCCGCGGCCGTCGGGAACGCGATTGCTGCGGGCATCGTGCGCACGCCGGGCGACATTGCGCGGTGGCTGCCGAATGCGTGGTTTTTTCTGGGTGTGTGGGTCATGGGAGCGCTGTACGCGCTGCTTGGCGCATCGTCGCTGGCCGAGCTGGGTGCGGCCATTCCGCGCTCCGGCGGGCAATACAATTTTTCGCGCCGCGCAATCGGGGATTATGCGGGCTTCATCGTGGGGTGGAGCGACTGGCTCTCGTGTTGCGGCACGCTGGCGGCCGTGGCCATCGTTATCGGCGAGTACAGCGGCGGACTGTTCCCGGCACTTGCCGGCCACGAAAAATTCATCGCCGTCTGCGTGCTGCTGGCGTTCGCAATCCTGCAATGGCGCGGGATTCGCTGGGGCAGCGGAGCGCAACTCCTCACTTCGGCCATGAAAACGCTGGCGTTCGTGATCCTGGTGATCGCGTGTTTCGCGCTCGGCGGCCAGGTTCGCCCCGGCGCGGCTTCCACCGCTGCGCCGATTCCGGCGATGCCCGCCGGGTGGCTGTTCGCCGTGGCCATGATGCTGGCGCTGCAAGCCGTGGTATACACAATCGACGGATGGGACGGCGTGATCTATTTCGGCGAAGAGGTGCGCGACCCGGGCCGTGATGTTCCTCGAGCCATTTTCGGCAGCGTATTTTCGATCATGGGAATCTACCTGCTGCTGAATGCGGCGGTGCTCTACGTCCTGCCGATGAGCGAAGTCGCGGGGAATAAATTTGCGCTGGGAACAGCGGCGGAGCGGATATTCGGAAGATACGGAGATCCGATCATACGCTCCATCATGGTGATTTCGCTGCTGAGCTGCATCAACGCCGTCCAATTGTTTTGCACGCGAGTGCTGTATGCGATGAGCTGCGACGGTTTGTTTTTCCGCCGCGCAGCGCGGGTGAATAAGGGTGGAACACCGGAGCTGGCGCTTTTCTTGAGCGCCGCGGCGGGGATCCTGTTTGTGGTCGGCTCGTTTGAGCGCGTTATCGCGATGTTGTCGTTTTTCTTCGTGGCCAATTACACGCTGTCGTTCGCGTCGCTGTTCCTCCTGCGGCGGCGCGAGCCGGAAATGGCGCGGCCCTATCGCGCGTGGGGCTATCCCTGGACAACCGGGGGCGCGCTGCTCGGCTCGGTGGTTTTTCTCTGCGGAGCGATGGCCACGGACCGGGAGAACACGCCGTTGGCCCTGGCGCTCCTGGTCGCCAGTTATCCGCTTTTTCGCGTGTTGAAGTGGGTTTCGCGCCGGGCGGCCGAAAAGTCCGCCCGTTAGCGCGCCATTAGTTCAATAGCTTCTCCGCGACGGTCTTGGCCTGCAAGAAGAGCAGCAGATAATCCTTGCCGCCCGTCTTGGAATCCGTTCCCGACATGTTGAAGCCGCCGAAGGGATGCGCGCCGACCATCGCGCCGGTGCACTTGCGGTTGAAATAGAGATTGCCGACGTGAAACGCCTCGGAAGCCTTTTCGAGCTTCTTCTGGTTGCGTGAATAGACGCCGCCGGTGAGTCCGAACTCGGTATTGTTCGCGATTTCGAGGGCGTGGTCGAAATCGCGCGCCTTGATGACGGTGAGGACGGGGCCGAAAATTTCTTCCTGGGAAATTCTCGCTTTGGGGTCCACGTCGGTGATGACCGTGGGCTGGATGAAATAGCCGTCGCCGGGCGCGCGCCCGCCGCCGGTGAGCAGGCGCCCTTCTTTCTTGCCCACCTCGATGTAGTCGAGGATGGTCTGCATCGCGGATTTGCTGACGACCGGGCCCATGTAATTATTCGGGTCTTCGCTGGGGCCGACGGCGATTTTCTTGGTGCGCTCGGCGAGCTTCTGCACGAACGAGTCGTAAACCTTTTCGGAAACGATGGCGCGGGAGCAGGCCGAACACTTTTGCCCTTGATAGCCGAAGGCCGACTGCACGACGCCCTCGACGGCGGAGTCCAAGTCCGCCTCTTCGTCCACGATGATGGAGTCCTTGCCGCCCATCTCGAGAACAGTGCGCTTGATCCAGACCTGGCCCGGAACGGTCTTGCCGGCGAGCTCGCTGATGCGCAGGCCCACTTCCTTTGAGCCGGTGAAGCCGATATAGCGCGTCTTGGGATGCGCGATGAGCGCATCGCCGATGCCGCCGCCGGGGCCGGTGATGAAATTCACGGCTTCCTTGGGGATGCCGGCCTCAAAGAGGATGTCCACAAACTTTGCGGCGATGGCGGGAGAATCGCTCGCGGGCTTCAGAACAACGGTGTTGCCGGTGACCAGCGAGGCCACCACAAGACCCGCCATGATGGCGCAGGGAAAATTCCACGGCGGAATGATCACGCCGACGCCGAGCGGGATATAAACGAGATAGTTTTTCTCACCCTTCATGGGCGTGAGCGTCTGCGGCTCGGCGAGGCGCAGCATCTCGCGGCCGTAGAATTCGCAGAAATCAATGGTCTCGGCGGTGTCGGCGTCAGCCTCGGGCCAGGTCTTGCCAACTTCGTAGCAGATGAGCGCGGAGATCTCGAACTTGCGCTCGCGGAGGATTTGCGCCGTGCGGAAGAGGCATTTGGCACGCTGCTCCGCGGGAACGCGCTTCCAGGAGTCGAAGGCCGCATGGGCTGCCGCAACCGCTTGCTTGGCCATCTCGGCCGTTGCCACCTGGAAAACGCCGATGACTTGCGAGGGATGAGAAGGATTCGTGGAGGCGCGCTTTTCGGTGGTGGTGACCTTCTGGCCGCCAATGTACATGGGGTATTCGCGGCCAAATTCGGAGGCGACTTTTTTCAGGGCGTCTTCCATGGCCTTGCGGTTTTCGGGTTTGGAGAAGTCCACGAACGGCTCGTTGGTGAATTCCGGGACGTGGAGTTTGTGTTCAGCGGTGGCCATGGAGAATTCTCCCTCGTTTGGTAAACACGCAATTGTACTGCGCCTGCGAAGTGGGCGACAAGGAGCGGGCAGCAGGAGTCATGAGGGCTCGCTCCTTGGTGTGCGGTCGGGGCGCGGAATGTCCACTATAAGATCATAAGGTGCGTCCTGGGGCGATTGCGCGTCGAGCTCGTCCTGGATGGCGGTGAGGGTGCGAAGGAGCTGGTTGGTGATGTAGGCGAGGACGGCGGCGCGGCGCGAGGAGATACGATTTTGCGCGAGGAGGACGAGGAGCTTGGAGAGGAAGTCGTTGATCTGAGAGGCGTTTTTGAATTCGCCGAGGGGGACGGAGAGCATGGCGGTGAGGTCGACGTCGGCGGGCTGGTTGTTTTGGAGGCCGGCATGACGGAAACACAAGCCGGAGTGGGTATCCAGGACGCGTAGGCGACACTGGCGGCCGTTGGCCGTGAAGTGGCGGCAACGTGAATGACGGGTGGTGCTGGATTTAGTCTTTTCTTGTTTCATTTTGTTCCTCGATTCGGGAGGGGAAGGGGTACACCCTCCGTTGTGATGGAAAGAGTGCGGATCTGGCTGATTCCAAAGAAGTTGTGGAGCGCCCATGGGGAGAAAGAGTGCGCAAGTGATAAAAACAAAAGGAGATAGAGCGCGGCGACGAAATAAGGAGGTAGTGATGCAAGGAAAAAGGCGGGCGGCAATGGGTATTGAAGCGGGGTTGGGGTGCGAGTGTCACGGCCCAGGGTAGCACGGAACAGTACCTCTGTCAATAGATAACTGTATGGTACTAGATTCGAACGGAGAAGCGTAGTACTTTCGAATGACGTTGTTTTTCGCAGAAGAGGAAAATACCCCACCCTTTCCTTGCGGAAAGGATGGGGCACCCGAAATCTTTCTCGGTCGTTAAGCCTGGGCCACCCGCCCAAATTCTTGTTAGCGCATTAAGGGCCGGCCACCCGCCGGCTTACAACTTTTGATAGTTACACAGATAGGAATATACTTTTCTTTTTTTATCCAATTGTCTACACTTCCTTAGGTAACAGTGGGGAGCGACAGTGTGCTTGAAGGAGGTAGGAATGATCCGCACCGATTTCTCTCGGGCCACGGCCTTGTTGATATGGGGATTTCTTTTGATAGATTTACCTGCTTCGGCCCAAGTACAAAATCTATGTGACAAGCGTGTTGACACATCGCGACCTTGCCTCCACCAACCGCACGAGGGCGATACGAAGATCACAGGGAAGGTAACCGAAGATGACACGGGCACGCCAACGGCTGGGGCCGCCATCATGGTCAGGGTGAATGACGCGCCGCCTCAACCGGCACGGGTTCTGCCGGATGGTATGTTTAAGCTTGCCGGTTTGTCCGCGCTGAACCACTACAATAAGGTACAGGCAGATCAGACCGCGCCTGCTCCCGCTGGCGATGCTGTAACGCCAACAACAGGCTCCGTGCCCGTCCTACCTGCGAGTGCTGGTAGCGCTAGTAGCGACGCCCCCACTCGCTTCACACTCGGGCTGTTCGGAATCAATGCAACTGGGAGTTCCTCTTCCGGACCGAGCCAACAGTATTTCGCAGAAATTCACCTACTTGCGCCACTTCGATGGCTTCCCCTAGGGTGTGGCGAAAATGACGCTGAGGATCTCTTGTCACAAAGATGCTGGGTATGGCTTAATCCCCGGATTGCTAGCGTGCCTTCAGCGAGCAGCACCGCCCTTGGTTCCCTTAACTCTACCTCGTTGACAACGAGCTTCGGCAGTCAGACTATTGGGCAGATTACGCAAAGCTTTGAATTCCAAGCCGGCGCAGAGTATTACGTACTTAGGCCCTCTGATACACGATTTTGGGGCATGGGAAAGAGTTGGGTCAAATCTGGAGCCTCCTTGATATTTGGAGGAGGGGTCCTCACGCCTTTCAATTCAATCTCGACGGCGCCTGAGTTTGGACTCAATAGCAACTTAGGTCAGCAGTTCAACCAGAATGCATCTCTGCCTCCTCTCTACCCAGAGCTGGCGTTATCCCTTTGTAATTTCGGATTCACGGGACCGAACTGCCCGTCTACTCCTCCAGCAACGAAACCTACAACTGTGGCGTTCGTCTTCCCGAATCGATCGCGCTTCTATCGGAGTGTTTATGGCGGCCTCCGATTGAGATTCTTCTATTTCACCGGGACTTGCGATGGTACATCTGTGTCTGCTGGTTGCGAAGCAATGAATATATTTCCCGGAACTTTTGATTTGAGGGTTGGCGAGGATGAGAGTGTTACCGGTGGTCACCTAGTGCCCCTCGTAGTGACCCTTACTGGCAGTTTTCCAATTCCTGGAACAAATGGAGCCTTGCGAGTATTCGGGTCGTCCTATTTGAGAGCCTACCGAAATCGGGATGCCACCGCTTTGATTTTGGTACCCTCGTCGAGCTTCACGTCTTTAGACAATCCGGCTGTGGTTGTGCAGCCGATCCCGCGTTCTGATCAGGACTACTTCCGATTGGGTGTAGGCGTGGATCTATTTTACATGCTGAGCAAGTTTTTGAAACAGCAACGAAATTGACCGTTGAGGAGCGGTCGACCCCCTGGGCCTAAGGCGCGTGGCCCATCTTTCGCGCCGCGCGAAAGGTGGGGCCTTTGACTCTTCCTCGGCGGGTGGGCCAGCCTCTATATAGCCAAAGGTATTCCCGGAAGACTTTCCCCGCGCGACCCGCGCGGGAAACCCTACCCCTTATCGGCTACTCTCCGAATTTTCACGTAGAAGAAGGATCGATCGGGCGCACAAGAGCAGTGCAATTGACTTCTGCTCATCTTTTCCATTTGGCCATCCGCAGAGGTTGACATGCCGTGGATGTGGCTCTGGGTCAGGCTCTATTGCTAGCTTGGCTTCTGAGACAGCTGCCACGTTAAAGTCGGCACGCGCCACTGGTTGTTTACTCCGCGTTGTACCAAGCAAATCGCCAATCTTCCAGATTTCCTGCTCTGCAAGATCATCTCTCCACAGTGCTGAAATCTTAAGAGTTGAAGGCTTGGGAAGAAATGCACCCGGTTTCGGCTTCGCAGGGGCCTTCTTCCTGTAATGGCCTTCTTGAAAGATAAATCTAGCCAGGAGGGAATACTGATAGAGGCAGGCTGACCCTGTCTCAGCGGATCGCTTTCTCAATACCCCGGACAATTTGTTGAGGGCAGCCCTCAGCCAGTTGCTCAATCCCATGGATCCTACTTTTCTCCCCGAACCAACCGGCATATGCAAGACGATTCTGCTTGTTGACGCTTACAGAAAACATTTCACCCGATGGTCCGGCCCAGTCAAAGGAAATTTCCCCGTCCGGATCCGCCGACACTTCAGGCATTGGTCCGAACCGTGGCAAAGAGTAGGCAAATTGCGTCGCTGCGCGAATCGTATCCAGATCAACTGGGATTGAAGTTTCATCGGAAGCCATGTGCAGGTCTTCAATTTCAGGGAGAAGTAGCTCAAGTCTAGTTTTTAGATAATGTTCTAAAGACTCTTCAAGGGCCAGCTTGACCTGGCGAGCTAGGTCGCTCACGCCCGTGCTGGCCCAGTCGCGCAACCCCAACGAAGTATCGAGCGGAGGGCAATATACAGTCATCGGTACGATTCTAACACTTTCTCCGTCAAAGATGAGAAGAAGATCCTATCCGCGATGCTCCTCAGCTTCTCCAGCCTCGACCAAATATCAGCAGACGCTCCATCCAAGGAACATTCGGTAAAGATATCTATATCTAAGACTGCGGGAGCTGGCACTTCCAGCGTTTGCGTGATTATCGCAGTTGCCATGTCCTCTGCAAATGGGACAAGCACTCTCTGCATGAAGCTTGTGACGATCGGAGGAACCAATTTCGGGACTCGTGGGCCCGTAGTCAGATATTCATCATAATCTGCCCCCAAAGGGATATTGATTGCGTTGATGTATCTTACGGCCAGTCTGCTAACGTTAACAGACCCGGAGACAGCTAGAAATTCTACCCACTCATCGCGAGCCGCTTCCTTGATTACATCCCAGCCGGGGTAATTCTTCAGGATGCTATAAGTCATACCATTCCTGCGTAGTTGAACCACCACTGAGCCATCATCTCTCTCGTAGCGCCATCCGAACGCTCCTTCAGCGAGGACCTCGGCTAGAGCGGGTTTATCCTTATCCATCTTGAGCTGAAATTGGCCGTGTCTTATTTCCTTAGCGACAGGAAAACCTTTTGTCGCTTTGAACTTTGTCAGGACGGAAGCCGGAAGCTCTTCACGTAATCGAATGTCCACGAGGGCTTCACTGAGAGGTGGGTGGGTCAGTTTCGGGAATTCCGTCTCGGACAATGCAGCACCTGTTTGCGATCAGAGGTTCAGATTAGCAAATAGCGTCGGCAGTAAGGCGATCTATTCTGGCCGGAGAATCCGCAAATTGCAACGGCACTCCACCTTGAGACCAGAGAGGGAACAGCGCCCCGCCCGGTGGCGGGTGGGCCAGCCTCCCTATAGCCAAAGGTATTCCCAGAAGACTTTTCCTGCACCATCCGCCTTTTGCCCTACGCGATCTCGCGCTGCGGTTCTGTTGTTGGCATCCGAAAGAGGAAATAGGCGGCGCAAACCCACAGCAATGCCACTGTGAGCCATGCCACAACGGAACTGCTCAGCCCAAACGTGTTCGTTGCGCCGGGCACCGCCGATGGGACGATGTCTTTGGAATTGTTCACTGCGGAGTGCAACAGCATGATGAGCAGCAAGCTTCCTTTGGTGCGCGCATAGAGCCACGCAAAGGCAACGGAGAGCGCGGTCACCTGTAACACATACACGAAGAATGACTGATGGTAGGTGTCGGCTTCGGGAATGAAGAATTGAGGCAGGTGCCAGCAAGCCCAGATGAGCCCGAGCAGGAGGCTGGCTCGCGCGAGGCCAAAGCGCGCCGCCAGGCGAGGGAGCGCATAGCCGCGCCAGCCGATCTCCTCGCCCGCCTGGAAAGGAGTCGAAAAGGCGATTGCCAGCGGGATGATGTACCACGCCTCGCTGCCAAAACGCGGCCATGCGCCTGTCGCTACGCGAAGGACGAGCGCGACGACGAGCTTGATCGCGGCCATGTACCCGACGGCGAACAGGTACCATCGCGCACCCACTCGCCACATGAGTATGCGACGGAGAAGCGAACGCACGCCTGTGGCTCCCTCGGCGCGCGCAGTGAGCCAGAGAGCGACCAGGGAGGGAGCGTAGACTCCCAGGAGCACCACCAGAGCGCGCAGCCGACTGCCCGCGGGAATGGCTCCTGCCGCGACCGAGATGAAGCAAGTCCACGTCACGGCATAAGTGAACAAGAAAAACCAAAGCAGAAAACGTGCCGGTGTTGATGCGGCGGGGAGTGGGGCGGCCGCCTCGTTGAGTGATTTGACAGGATTCGACATCTTGTCCTCACTGCCTGGGTTGACGGCTGCTGACGATCAAAACCAATCCGGGAAAATCAGCTCGACAATAGCTCTGCGGGGCCGGGAACCCAGTAGGAATAAAATCGCTTAGCGCAGACATTATACTTTCCGAACTGCTTCCTGGCACGGTTGCCCCGGTGCGTTCCTGGCACGGTTGCCCCGGTGCGTTCCTGGCATGGCTGCCCCGGTGCGCCGGGTGCCGCACGCAAGACGATTCAGCAGGAAGTCAGCGGCGCATCGAAGGAAGAACCGCCTGCCCTTTGTAGAAGAAAGCGGCACGCACGGCTCTCGAAATCGCTTGTTAGGCGCTTACCGCTTAGCGTTTTCCAATTTGCTCGATGGCATTGCGCAGAGCGACCTTGACGTCGTCCCGGAGCGGACTGCGGAGCGCTTCATCGAGCGCGGTGCGCGCTTGGGGTCCGCCGATGCGGGCCAGGGCGTAAGCGGCGCGAACCTGATACCGCGCGGTGTAATTCTCCAGGTAGGTGCGGACGTATTCCTGCTCCGTCATCGGAACCTTGGCTTGCGGATGCTCCTTCTCATAGTCCTTGAGATCCTGGTAGGCCTGGAGAAGGTGGCGGCGGACCAATTCGCGCTTTTCCGGCGAAGGGCCTTCGCGGAGGAGCGTGGCGAGGACGGGCACGGCGGCGGGACCGAGCTTTTGCACGGCCTGCTCCTGGCTTTCCTTGCAATCGTCGCATTCCATCAAGGCATCAATGGAGCGGCGCATCTCGGAAGCCTTGCGGGATTCCGGCGTGGGCGCGGGAGGCGCGGTCTGGAAGAGCAGTCCGGCAAGAAGGATGGGTGAGAGATTGCGAATTGTGCTGATCAAGAGCATGGGTCACCTCCGAAACAGGGCCACGAAAGAGATTCGCTAGGGCACCACATCGAAGCTCAAAGCGGGACAGGTCGAGTTGGTGGTGCCGTCGGGGCAGTTCCGCACCCATCCCCCGCGGACCAGGTTGGTGTTCAGGGTCGAGGTGCTGTTCACGCTCATGCGGAAACACTGTCCCTCGGTGAATACGTTTCGCCCGCCTACGCCGCCCATCATGATGTTGGCGGGGGAAAAACCCGCCAGGCCGTTGGTGTGATCCAGGGTGAAGGAGTGTCCGAGCTCGTGGGAGAGGGTTTCGGCGTCCGCAGTGGTGTCCACGCCAATGATGTTGGCGTTGAACGGTCTGGCATTAAATCCGCTGATGGCTCTGCCGGTAAATGGAGTGCCGAGGTAGTAGACGTTGATCCGTCCGGCGGTGAAGAAAGTGCTGGCGACGAGCGCGGCTCTCCAAGTGGCGGTCTCCATGGTGATCACATTGGTTCCGAACAAGGCCGCGGCGGCGGGGGTGCCGGAAACATTCTTGAAGGTGGGACTGAAGGCGATGCCGCAGCGGGAATTGTCGTAGACGACGGTCGCGCGGGCGAAATCGGCGGTGGCGGTGGGGAGGAGGCCGGGACGAAGCAGCCAAACATCCACCGGCGCGGACCAGAGGGCGGTGTCGTGATCGGCGGCGACGAAGTCGCGGAGGGAATCGGTCCACAGGCCGGTGATGGTCCGGTCGATAAGCTGCACGGCGTTGCCCTTGGTAAAGACGACCATTTCCTCGTTGCAGCCGCCGCGGGCGCGCATGTCGCCGATGTCAATGATGTGCTTGCCTTGCCAGAGCTCGTCGTCCACGCATCCCCAGGTGCGCTGCCCATCGAGGAGGACGACGGCGTTGTCGTTCAAGGGATTAAACGGAATGGAGACCCAGTCGGGAATGCCAATGGCAACGCGCACGGTAAGCGGGGCGCTGCGGGGAGTGGTGGTATTGCTGGATGTGCCGGTGAGGCTGATGACGAAGCGCTCGCTCACTCGAAGAGCGGGAGGCGCTGCGATGGCGATGTCCCAGCGGGGATCGCCGGAGACGTTGACGTTGGGAGAGCCGGCGCGGTGGAGCCAGAACCCCAGGCCCTGTGCTTCGAGGGTTTGCTGGCGGGCAGTGCTGGAGGTTTGTTCGAGGACGACACCGTTGACGGCGACTTCGACGGCCTGGGTGATGGGAGAGCGAAACCAAATGATGACCGAGGAGCTGGGCAGCACATCGAATTCCCCGGCGGGATCGATGCCCACGTTGGTGAGCGTGGGGGGCTGGAGGACGACTTCCAGGACGGGTGTTTGCGCGGGGGGAGCCGAGGGGCATCCGCCGCCGCAACCGGCCAGGCAAAGTGTCACACTGAAAAGGATTCCACTGCGCAGAGAGTCGCGCATGATTCCCTCCCGGGGACGAGGCATTGCGTCCCTACGATGCCGCCAAATTTCCGTGGCACAGCATACCGAAACGCGCCGATGTGTCAAAGGAAATTACTTTATTCCCTCGACAGTGGGAAGATGCCGGCAAGATGCCGGCGCGATAGGAGGAGGAGAAAAACTTTGGCGATGAGCTCGCGGAGGGCGCCGGAGAAGATGCGGGTGTGGAGGTCCACGGCGGGTTCGGTGGTGGCGGGAGACATGAGCGCCTTGCGCCGCTCTTCCCGTTCGTGGAGAGATTTGAGCTTCGCGCGATCGATTGCCTTCATGATCGTGAAAAGAGTTTAGCGGAGGTCGCGGGAGATTTCGCCGGCGGCGTTGGCGCCGGATGCGCCGGTGAGTCCATTGCCGGGATGCGTGCCGGAGCCGCAGAGATAGAGCCCGCGAATCGGGGATTTATAGCGCGCCCAATCGAGAACCGGGCGCATGGTGAAAAGCTGATCGAGCGCCAGTTCGCCGTGATAGATGTGGCCGCCGGTGAGGCCGTAGGTTGTCTCGAGATCCTGCGGCGTGATGACCTGGATGGCTTCGACGAGATTGGACAAGCCGGGCGAATAGACATCGAGAGTCTGGAGGACGGCTTTGCCGAGCGATTCGCGCTTGGCGGCCCAGTCGCCGGTCTTGAGGCGATACGGCGCAAATTGAACATAGGCCGAAAGGACATGCTTGCCGTCGGGTGCAAGCGCGGGGTCGCTGAGCGTGGGGATGGTGACGTCGAGCCAGGGGTGCGGCGAAAAATCGCCGTACTTGGAGGCGTCGAAGGCGCGCTCGAGATAGTCGATTTCGGGGCCGATGTGAATGCGGCCGGAAAGCGCCTGGCGGAAGCCGTCCGGCTCGGCGACTTCGGCGACGGCGGGAAATGCGGGGAGATCGCCGAGCGCGAGATGAACCTTGGCGACGGTCCCCGCGGCGCGAAGATTTTTGATGCGAAGAACGAAAGTGGGATCGAGTTGCGCCGGGTCCACGAGCTTGAAGAAGGTACGCTTGGGATCCACGCCGGAAACGACGGCGTCGCAGGCGATTTCTTCGCCGCCGGCAAGAACGACGCCGGTGACGGCGCCGTCTTTGGCGCGGATGTGGGCGACTTCGGCGTTGGTGCGGATTTCCGCGCCGGCTTTTCGCGCGGATTCCGAAAGCGCGCGGGTGAGCGAGCCGAGGCCACCGCGCGGAAATGACGCCGGGCCGACAGGATGCGGATCAGCGGCGGCGCGTAGCATCAGGACCGCGGCCGAGCCGGCCGACCAGGGGCCGAGCGCGGCGCCGAAAATCCCGCGTGCGGCGATGGCGGCGCGGAGAAGCTCGGTCTCAAAAAACTCCGCGACGAAATCGGCGACCGCCATGGGCCCCCAGCGCAGAAAATCGTACATGCGTTTCTTGCCCAGACCGCGAATGCCGCGCCCAACCTTGAGGAGATTCCAGAGATCTTCCGCTGAGGGTTTGTCGATGGCCGGCGGGGTCATCCTGGTGAGCGGATCGAGGACTTCCGCGACTTCCGCGAGCGCGCCGGCGAACTCGGTGTAGTTCGCGGCGTCTTTCGCGGAAAGACGCGCAATGCCGCCGGCAGTCTTGGCGGGGTCGTTGTAGAAGAGCAGGGCGCGGCCGTCGGGCGCGGGCGCGAAGAGGCGGGGATCGGGATGGATCATCGCGCAATCGAATTTTTCCACGCGCATGTCGCGCGCGATATCGGCGCGGAGAGGTCCGACCGAATGCGCGAGCGAGGAGACGCGGAAGCCGGGAAGAAATTCTTCGGTGACGGCGGCGCCGCCGACCATTTCGCGGCGCTCGAGGACGAGAGGCTTGAAGCCGGCCTTCGCGAGATAAAACGCCGCGACGAGGGCGTTGTGGCCACCACCGATGATGAGGATGCGCTGTGCGGCGGGCATCGTCAGCCCCTCGATCCATTCGAACCCGACCGGGCCGAGACGGTCGCTTTCTTCCAGTCGTTGAGAATTACCTGGCTGGCGATGCGCCCCGGCGCGCCCATGATCCCGCCGCCGGGATGCGTCGCCGAGCCGCACATATAAAGGTTGTGGATGGGCGTGCGGTAATAGGCCCAGCCGGGCACCGGGCGCAGGAAGAAAAGTTGTTCGAGCGAGAGCTCCCCCTGGAAAATATTGCCCTGCGTGAGGCCAAATTCGCGCTCGAGATCGAGCGGGGTGAGCACCTGGCGGCCAGTGATGATCTTCTTCAGATTGGGCGCATGTTCGGAAAGTGTTTCAACGACGGTATCGCCAAATTTTTCGCGCTGGTCGTCCCAGGAGGGTTCGCCGGGAGCGAGCTTGTACGGGGCGTACTGCACGAAGCAGGAGAGGATGTGCTTCCCCGGAGGGGCGACGGAGGGATCGGTGAGACTGGGAATCACGACGTCAATGTAGGGACGCCGGGAGAAGCGGCCATATTTGGCGTCGTCATAGGCGCGCTCCATGTACTCGACGCTGGGGGAGATGGAGATGGCCCCGCGAAGATGCGCGCCCAGGCCGGGAAGGCATTTGAAGTTGGGCAACCCTTCTAGGGCCAGATTTACCTTGCCGGAGGAGCCACGGTACTTGTAGCGGCGGACGTCTTCGAGAAAATCTCCTGGCAATTCCTGCGGGTCGAGAAATTTTTCGAAGGTGAGGTGCGGGTCCACGCTGGAAGATACGCGTGTTGCGGAGATTTCTTCGCCGCTTTCGAGGACGACACCGCGGGCGCAGCCGTTTTTTACGAGGATCTTGCCGACGCCCGCTTGCGCGCGGATTTCGACGCCGGCTTCGCGCGCGGCGGATGCAATGGCGTTGGAGATGGCTCCGGTGCCGCCGCGGCTGAAACCCCAGGAACGGAACGCGCCGTCAATCTCGCCCATGTAGTGGTGCAGGAGAACGTACGCCGTGCCGGGCGAGCGGATGCCCAGGAAAGTGCCGATGATGCCGGAGGCAGACATGGTGGCTTTGAGGACGTCGGTCTCAAACCACTGATCGAGAAAGTCGGCCGCGCTCATGGTCATGAGCTGGATGAGGGTGTAGCGCTCGTCGGAGGAGAGCCGCTGGAGGCGGCGGCCGAGAAAATAAAGTTTGTGGAGGTCGCGGGGATTCAGCGTGGTGGGGTCGGGCGGGATCATGGAGAGGATGGGCTTCACGAAGCGGCATATCGGGACCATCATTTTGCTGAATTCGTCGTAGGCCTCGGCATCCACGCGGGAGTGGCGGCGGATTTCGCGTTGCGTTTTGGCGTGATCGTTGACGCGCCAGAGGTGATCGCCATTGGGCATGGGCGTGAACGTGCCATCGAGGGGCAGGATTTCAAGGCCGTGGCGGGGGAGATCCAGCTCGCGGATGATCTCGGGACGGAGGAGCGAGACAACGTAGGAGCACTCGGAGAAATGAAAGCCGGGAAAAATCTCTTCGGTAACGGCGGCGCCGCCGAGGACGTGGCGGCGCTCCAGGCAGAGGACTTTCTTGCCCGCGCGGGCGAGATACGCGGCGTTCACGAGGCCGTTGTGGCCGCCGCCGATGACGATGACATCGTAGTGCTGTCCCACGAAGCGCTTCCCTGCTCGGCACGGAAAAACCGCGAGCACAAAGACGCTCATTCTACAGAGCGGAGTGTTGCGCCACAAGGGCACGAAACAGCGTTGTCTCCGCAGCGCCTTGCGGCGTTCCCGCTTCCGCACCTATAATCCGATGTCTTGACGCGGCGTTCCGCCGCGCAGGGAAGAAGGAGAAAGTTTGTGCCGGTTGGAACTGCATTTCATGAGCGAACGCTCGCGCTGTGCGAGAGCCTGAACTACCGCGAGTGGTCGGGCTACTACACGGTCAGCGCCTATGAGATGCACCACGAGCACGAGTACAACGCCATCCGCAACTCGGCCGCGCTGATCGACATCTCGCCGCTCTTCAAGTACCGGGTCACGGGAGGGGACGCGACGAAGTTCGTGAACCGGGTGATCGCGCGGGACATCCAGAAGGTGGCGGTGGATCAAGTCATCTACTGCTGCTGGTGCGACCCCGAAGGCAAAGTGATTGACGACGGGACGATCACGCGCCTGGGCGAAAACGAGTACCGATGGACGGCGGCGGACCCGAGCCTGCGGTGGTTCGAGCAGAATGCGCTGGGGCTGGACGTGACGATCGAAGATATTTCCGAAAAAACGGCGGCGCTGGCGCTGCAAGGACCGACGTCCGGGCGGCTGCTGCACGCCGCGGCAGAAGCGGAAATCGCCAACCTGAAGTATTTCCGGGTAACGCACGGAAAGATCGGCGGCGTGCCCGTGGATATTTCCCGAACGGGGTACACGGGGGACCTGGGATTCGAGATCTGGATGCCGTGGAAAGACGCAGTGCGGGTGTGGGACGAACTGATGGCCAAAGGCAGGGCGTACGACATTCATCCCGCGGGGATGATCGCGCTGGACATTGCGCGGATCGAAGCCGGGCTGATCCTGGTCGAAGTGGACTATTTTTCCAGCAAGAAGGCGCTGATTGAATCGCAGCGGTATTCCCCGGCGGAGATCGGGCTGGGCAAGCTGGTGGACCTGAAAAAAGAGAGCTTCGTGGGGCGCGAGGCGCTGCTGCGGGAACAAAAGACAGGAGCGGCGCGGGCGCTCGTAGGGCTGGAGATCAACTGGACGGAGGTTGAGGAGAGATACGATGCGATGGGGCTTGCGCCGCAGGTGCTAAGCGTGGCGTCGCGCGTGGCCGTGCCGGTTTATCGGAATGGGAACCAGGCAGGCAAGGCGACTTCGACGACGTGGTCGCCGACTTTGAAAAAGATGATTGCGCTGGCCAGCGTGGCGCGGGAGCATTCCGAGCCCGGGACGGGGCTGCAGATGGAATTGACGGTGGAGGCGGTGCGGCACAGAGTGTCGGCGAAGGTGGTGCCGCTGCCCTTCTTCAATCCGAAGAGGAAAACGGCGGTGCCGGTGATTTGACGGGGTTACATTCCGCCCGGCGCTACAAGAATTACGGAACACAGCTCAGCAGAAATAGTTGTCGAGATCAAAGAGAGATTCCTACACTTCGTCCCGCGAAAAAGCGCCGGGACTCCGGTCAGAATGACAGGTTTGGTGAGTTGGCAAACCGCTTCTAGGGGGCGAGGCGGTTAAATTTTTTGAGGACGGCGCGGAGCTTGTCGTGGGGGAGCGCAACGACACGGTGGTTTTCGATGCCGGTCATGGTTTCCGCGGCGACCATGGCATTGATGACGGCTTCCTCGACCGCTTCGACGGTGGCCTGAAAAAGGGGATCGAGGCGGTCGTTGGGGAGCATCTCGAGATGAGCAATCCCTGCAGGCTTTGCAGCGCCGGGATTGGCGGTTGAGAAGGCGATGAAGATGTCGCCGGAGCCGTTGCCGGAGATGCTGCCATTGCGGCCGAGACCGAGAGAGACGCGGCGGGCGAGGCGCTTCAACTGGTGCGCGAGGAGGGGAGCATCCGTGGCCACGACGACGATGATGGAGCCGCGGTCACCTTCGCCGGAAAAAGCGGTGGCATAGGCCGGCTCTTCGGGGATTTCCTGGCCTACGGGAACGCCGGCGATGCGCAGATTGGACCGCCGCCCGTAGTTGCACTGGACGAGCACGCCGACGGTGTAGCCGCCGTCTTGCGCAGCGAGCTTGCGGGAAGAAGTGCCGATGCCGCCCTTGAATTCATCGCAGATCATTCCCGTGCCGCCGCCGACGTTGCCCTCCGCGACAGGGCCAGCCTTTGCGGTATCGATGGCGCGAATGGCGTGCTCGGGCTTCACGTGGAAGCCGTTGATGTCGTTCAGCCAGCCGTCCCAGGTTTCGGCGACAACGGGCAGCGACCACCAGTAACCGGTGGGATCAGGCTGGCCGTGAGCGACGCGCCACTGGATAACCGCGTCGCGGACGACGCCGACGCTG